>JAEYRF010000089.1 GCA_023409615.1 Bacillota bacterium
TGCAAAGACAATAATGTAAATGAAATTGTAATGATAACGATGGTAAAGTATCTATAGAAAGAGGGAACGATTATGTATAGTGAAAAGGTTATGGATCATTTTTCAAATCCAAGAAATGTAGGCGAAATCGCAGACGCTGACGGTGTAGGTCAGGTTGGTAATCCGAAATGCGGCGATATCATGAAAATGTATCTGAAGATAGAGAATAATATAATTGTCGATGCGAAATTTAAGACTTTTGGCTGCGGCGCTGCTGTGGCGACAAGCAGTATGGCTACCGAACTTGTAAAGGGAAAGACAGTCGAGGAAGCATTGGAAATAACCAATAAAGCAGTTGCAGAAGCATTGGACGGTCTGCCGCCTGTCAAGATGCACTGTTCAAATCTTGCTGAGGAAGCTATTCGATCGGCTATTGCAGATTACCAAGCGAAAAATGGAATTGTTAATGATAGCGCCTGTGAAGGTTGCTGCAGAAGATGTGATGACGTCCACCAACACGATATTGATGAAGACGAAGATGAATAGTAGAATTGTGTCAAAGGGGTTAGTAATGCTTGGTATGAGCGGTGGCGTAGACAGTTCTGTCGCCGCTGCTGTATTGTCTGAGCTAGGCTATGATGTTGTGGGAGTGACCATGCAGATATGGCCTGATATGGACGAAGACAGGAAACAGATCGAGGGCGGCTGCTGTTCTCTCTCTGCTGTAGCTGATGCCAGGAGAGTAGCAGACAAGCTTGGCATTCCATATTATGTACTTAACTTTAAAGATATTTTTCAGCAAAGGGTCATAGATTATTTTAATCATGAGTATTTGAAGGGTAGAACACCCAACCCATGCATCGCCTGCAACAGGTATGTCAAATTCGAATCCATGCTTCAGAAGGCTGTTTCAATGGGTATGGATTATATTGCTACAGGGCATTATGCAAGGACAGACTTTGATGAGGAATCAGGAAGATACCTGCTTAAAAAGTCTGTTACTTCCGCCAAAGATCAGACCTATGCCCTTTATACAATGACACAGGACCAACTCTCAAAGACACTATTTCCAATAGGTGAATTTACAAAAGAAGCCGTCAGGGAATTAGCTATTAAGCTTCAGCTTCCGGTGGCTCACAAGCCTGACAGCCAGGAAATATGCTTTGTGGAGGATAATGATTACGTCCGTTACATTAGCGAGAATACCGACGCCGATATCCGGCCGGGCTGCTTTATTGACCGTGACGGCAACAGACTTGGGACGCACAAGGGTATTATCCATTACACGATAGGGCAGAGGAAAGGTCTTGGAATAACCTTCGGCAAGCCAATGTTCGTTGTATCCATCAACCCTGAAGACAATACTGTTGTCCTGGGAGATGAAAATGAAGTGTTTTCGTCTGAACTGACAGCCTCAGATTTGAATTTTATCTCTATACCTGAACTAACCGGTGAAATGAAGATAACTGCAAAGATACGTTATTCAGCAAAAGAAGCACCTGCGGTGATAAGCCCGCTGAATGACGGCCGCGTACATGTCTTGTTTGACCAATCACAAAGAGCAGTCACACCTGGGCAGTCCGTTGTGTTTTATGATGGGGATAATGTTGTTGGCGGGGGAATTATAGATTAACAGCGTAATGCATGCTGGATATCTTTGTTGCCTCGTTATAATGGATCAAATACCGGCTTTCTTTTCTCAAAATGCACCGTATATTTAAACCCAGCATCACGAATCATCTGTGCAAAGTAATCAAATCTCATGCCAATATGCTCAGGTGTGTGAGCATCTGATCCAAGGCATATAAGCTCGCCGCCCAACTGGCGATAGCGTTTGAGCACTTCGAAGTCATATTGAGCATCAGATGGTTCGCTTCTGTATGTTGCAGTATTTAGTTCAAACCCTCGTCCTTGTGTGATCAACTCTTTCATGATTGCGTCAAAGGTGTCGCTATGGTCAGCATATCTTAACGTCCTGTCGACATAACTAGAATTTCGTATGATATATTCAAAATGACCTACCATATCAAATGATTCAAGATTACATATCATAAAATAAATATTTTGCAAATACAGTTCATAAGCCTCATGCCTGGTTTTACCTATGTAGTATTTCTTTTTGTATGGGTCAATACCTTCTAATAAATGTATAGAGGCCAGTACATAATCGAAGGGATTATTGTTGATTACCTGCATTGATTCAACGATGACATGAGGTTGAATACCAACCTCAACCGCATTGAGTATTTTTATTTTTTTTTGATATTTCTCTCTGACAGAGGCGATTTCAGAAAAGTATTGATTGAAATCTATCAGGAACTCCCCTTCCGGAAAATCTATATCAAGATGATCAGTGAACGCAATCCCCTTCAGACCTAACTCGATTGCAGCCTCACAAGCATCTTCCGCATTCATAGTGCTATCTGTAGATAGTTTAGTGTGCATATGACAATCAAACATGTGTAGCCTCCTTATCAGGTTACATATTAGCATTTATGACTACGTAAAGCAATACATCCAAAAGAATCATATTAGGATGTATGGAAGTAAGTTGTAAAAGTCTCTGTGTATAAGTCGTTTATAAAAAGAAATGATTGGTATATACTATAAAGGAATAATTATCAGTAAAGTATAACACATATTATATAAAATATAGGAGGAACCGACTATGAACGATGAGAAAACAGAAGGCCAGAAGCTACAAGAGAAATTATCTTATAAACAGCAGACGATTTGGGATAAGGCATCTGATGATGAAATCAAGAAAAGTTTTGATTTTAGTGAAGAATATAAGCACTTTCTGGACATTTCAAAGACAGAAAGAGAGTTTACATCCAATGCAAAAAATTTGGCTTCAAACGCCGGTTTTATCTCGCTAGATGAGTTAATAAAAAATAATACAAAAGCAAAACCCGGCACAAAGGTTTATCATGTCAATCGTAATAAATCAGCCGTATTTGCTGTTATTGGCAAAAAGCCGCTTGAAGAGGGTGTCAACATACTTGGCGCCCATATCGATTCGCCACGTATCGACCTCAAACAGAATCCGCTTTATCAGGATACCGAGTTGGCTTACTTTAAAACACATTATTACGGTGGTTTGAAGAAATACCAATGGCTCACAATTCCTCTTGCAATACATGGTATTGTAATCAAGGGAGATGGCACTCCGGTCGAAATTGTCATTGGGGAGAATGAAGACGATCCCGTTTTTAATATTACTGATTTGTTGCCACATTTGGCTAAGGAACAGATGCAGAAGAAGATGAGCGAAGCTATAACAGGTGAGGGTTTAAATCTTCTATTAGGCTCTATTCCATATAAAGATGAAAAGGTGAAGGATAAAGTAAAACTAAATATACTCAATATACTTAATAAGAGATACGGAATCGTCGAAGAAGATTTTCAATCTGCCGAGCTTGAAATTGTTCCGGCGCAAAGAGCCAGGGATGTCGGTTTCGACAAGAGCATGGTTGGTGGATATGGCCAGGATGACAGGGTCTGTGCATACCCGGCATTGAAAGCAGTTTTGGATATTTCTATACCTGAGCGCACTGCAGTATGCCTGTTAACAGACAAAGAAGAGATTGGAAGTATGGGTAATACAGGGGCGCAATCAAACCTGCTATCAGATTTTCTAGCTAATTTGGTCGCGCTCACCTCAAGCGATTATTCAGATCTTAAGGTCCGTTCATGCCTGTCTAAATCCAAAATGTTATCTGCGGATGTAAACGCTGCAGTTGATCCTAACTATGATAATGTATATGAAAAAAGAAATGCAACTTATCTCGGCCGCGGTATCGTGTTGCAAAAATATACAGGTTCCAGAGGAAAGTATGATGCAAGCGATGCCAGCGCAGAATTTGTCGGTGAAGTGAGGAAGCTTTTCAATGATAATAATATATCCTGGCAAACTGGTGAACTGGGCAAGGTTGATGAAGGCGGGGGAGGGACAATCGCGCAATATGCTGCCAACCTCGGCATTGATGT
>JAEYRF010000055.1 GCA_023409615.1 Bacillota bacterium
TCTTCCCTCAATAGTTGAAGAACAATCTGACTCTTAAATTCCGGGCTGTAATTTCTTCTTGCTTTACTCATGATTTTAGTATAACTTATTTTTTAGATTTTGTGTCTCACCTTATGGGTTCATTATACCATTTCAGAAATCCTATCAAGCAAAATTGGGGCCATATATATGCATTAAAAGAAGCACTAAAAGAGTTTAAGAAAATAAACTACATTCCAATAATAATATTTGCCGGAAGTGCTGATTTAAAGAAAGTAGATGCTAAAACGGATGTGATTTACCCCTCTGAATTATATGTTACCATTCTTAACCACAGAGGCCTTGAACAGTTGAGTCCTACGGATATTGAAAATATTTATAAACACTTAAGTTCAATTTCTATTAATGACCGAAAATCCAGAAAAAAGCATAATAGGAACATTAGATCTCGAGTACAAAACAATTACAACACCTCAAAAGCAGGTATATGTCCAAAATGTAAAAGTAATCTTGTTAAACGATCCGGTAAATATGGTGATTTTATTGGCTGCAGCAACTATCCTAAATGCAAATATACACATACTTAATATTGCTAAGACGCTTTGGATTTTGATTCAGGGTACTTCATGGCCTTGCCGACGCAACATTTTTTAGTCTGACGGTTTTATCGTTTATCCAATGTGTTCAGAATTTACTTTTTCTATAAAGCATATACGAATAGCCAAAGGGTATTGTCACGATAAGAATCGCAGCTATAACCGTCAGAGATATTCCTAGGCCGGTGCTCATTCCGGGAAAAAATCCACCCGCTAGAATCAGCATGCCACCAACAATCATGAGGTACCCGGCAAGGCGGTTTGTTTTATTCCAATTATCCACATTATCCAGCGTCCAAGGCAGTTTGATACCCATGACGTAGTTCTGATGGCTTTTAGGCAAATAATTGCCCATAACGATGAATAGGATTCCTGTAGCAAGCGTTGTAATCATCACAATAGGGATATTTACACCCAAAGACATAAAGAGGGTTATAGGTATAAGTATCAGAGATACGAACGGAATTATCCATATACTAATAAGGCGCAATGCCATTGAATGGTTTTCGCTTTTGGGGTCATTAAACAAACGGATTTTCGAGTATAAATTGATAAGCAGGAAAATCACTGGTAAACCAAATGCAGCAAGTGCTTTTGGTATATAACGATCTGCCTCGCCCAAGCTATTCCAGTGAACAGCTATTTCACCAGGCAAGCGACTGTAAAGCTGCAACGACAAAATAACAGGAAGTATACATAAAATTGATGTAAATATAGTAATCTTTTTATTCTTCATGATATTCTTCCTCTCCATTAAATTGTGATAACCAGAGCATCAATTCTTCAAAAACAGATGCACTGAGTTCATAGTAAATAAAGTTTTTATGCTTCGTTTCAAAAACAAGCCCGGCCTTTTTTAACAACGCCAGATGGTATGATATCGTAGCATTTGTCACTTCAAAGTTACTCGCTATATCTCCAGCAGACAAACGACCTTTTTTTAATAATAACAATATCTCTCTTCGAACCGGATCGGAGAGAGCCTTTAATGTTTCCGAAAAGCTCAGATTACCGCCCCCTGAAAATCAATTTAGAACATCATCTAAATAGATAGTAGCATATAGAATATACAATGTCAAATCTATTTAGATAGAATTTAAAATAGGTTTAAAGAGATGTACAACATAATTGTTTTAGCGTTTAATATTTTAAAGGAAAATGGTAAAATTATTGTTGAGCTTGATACCCAATTCTTTAGTTCTATCTATGGCTCGGCGGAAGACCGTTTCGGTATTCGTTGACAATTGATCTCTTTGTAAAGAAGGAGCTGGCACATGAAAAAAATAAGTAAAAAAGCCTTTGATGAAATTCGTTTGTGGATTTATCGTAATTCCAGACAATTAGATCTGGCAATGTGGCAATTCGAATTTGAAAATGGTAACAAAGACAACGTTCTTTCTGCTCTATCTCATTATCAAAATGCGGATGGCGGGTTTGGTAACGCACTAGAGCCTGATTGCTGGAATCCTAGTTCCTCACCATATGCCACGTTAATTGCAGTCAGTAAATTGCATGACATAAGTTTTGCGGATACAAGTCACCCAATCATGCAGGGTATAATTAGATTCTTTGAGAGTGGTGTACACTTCAATGGTGACGGCTGGTTATTCAGCATCCCATCTAATAATGATTACCCCCGCGCACCGTGGTGGACATATGATCCAAAGGCTAATGAGTATGAGCATAAAGGCGTTACATTGGGAATAGTTTGTTATGTGCTGCAATTCGTTAACAGGGAATCAGAATTGTACAAGAAAGCTTTTACGATTGCAAATAAATTACTTTCAGAACTAAAAGAACCAGATAATTTGGGAGATATGGGTGTATCCGGTTATTGTATGATTTTAGAGAAAATCAAACAGCTGAATTTAGCGGATCAATTCGACATGGCTTTTTATTCTGCTGTTGTAAAAAGGCTTGTAGACGAAGCTATTGTGCGGGACACTTCTCAATGGGCTAATTACAGTGTAAGGCCTTCTCAGTTTATCTTTACGCCTGACAGCCCGTATTTAGAGGGTAACGAAGATATAGTTGAAAAAGAGCTTGATTACCTTATTGATACAAGACCCGATAACGGTGTCTGGGGAATCACATGGCAGTGGTGGGAAAACTACGAAAAATACCCGAAAGAATTTGCTATATCAGAAAACTGGTGGAAAGCTGATAAAGCAATTTCCGCGCTAAAGCTTTTAAGGAACTTCGGCAGGCTTGAATAACATGCTTTCAACGCTGATGATAAGCATGTTCTACGCAGAAGCTAATTCACTTCAGCCGGTAAAATCCATTTCATATTTAGTTCCGTGACTAAAAAGCACCGCATCCGTCAAGCGAACACAAAGAAGGCAAGTATTCGGATCGTTTTCATTGGTATGCCCGTTATCATACCACTCCGCGAACGCCGTCCGCAGCTTCGACATTATTTCTGCGTTTCTTTCTTCACGAACATAACCAAGATTTTCACCAATACCGTGGGCAGTAAACCACTCTCCGCAAATAGCAACCACCGGGTTGTCCTTAATTTGCTTCATTTTGTTTGATAACGCGTATGTAACGGTATAAAATGCACCATCTTCATAATAACTGTTGACCGTTCTAACAGCAGGGCGATTGCCGTCTACTGTTGCAAGCGAAATAAGGTTGTCATGGCCGAACCGTTCTACCATGATCTCTAATGCTTTCGGGTCTATTGTGTTATTCATTTTTATTTCCCCTCTCTTGCGCAACGGCGATCTTGTTACCGTCAGGATCAGCGAACCAAAAAAATCCGTAATGGTTACCCTCAACAAAAGGCTCTTCCTGCAGGACAATTTTATAAAATTCCGCGAGACGTGGCGCATTGTCTGTCTCAATACATATTCCACTAAAATTCATGATTTTCTCCTTTTAGCTCACATTGGTTTCAGGTTATTATTCAGCCTGTCAATGATCTTTTCAAAATCCCTTTGCCGAGCTTCCTCAGTCTTAAATGAGAGGTATCTCTTCGTGTATGTGAACCGAACAGACCGCGACATATTTATGAAATTCTCATATGCCGGGGAAATACCGGCCAGCTTTTCCTCGAAGGCTTTGACTTGCTCATCAGTTATCGGAATGCCTCTCGGAACATCCCATGTTCCGTTTTTAATCGCCGTTTCTACAGCTTTTTCACCCAATTCAGTCATTACCCCTTTTGCTCGTAATGTTTCAACCGTTTTCATGTTCTTTTCAGACCAAACACTTTTTACACTGCGTCGCGCGAAGTATTTTAGATATTTTGTATTGTCAATACTCTTCATTTGCCCGTCTATCCACCCGAAACATAATGCTTCTTCCAAAGCGTCGTTTGCAGATAAAGAGATGACAGCTTTCGTTTTCCCGAATATAAGCCATACTCCCTCGCTTGCTTCAGCATTTTCTTTCAGCCATGCGCGAAAATCCACGCGCGATGAAAATAGTAATTCGGGAATAACTGCTCTCATAATGATGAGTCCTTTCAAAATCATTATAAATCGCACAGCCGCAAAGCAGGGCGACTGACGTATATCATTGCAATCGTTGCCTTATGCAAATCTATTACCTTTATTATATCGTATTTATGGGTTGTTTTACATGATCTATTTATGTTATATGCTCTCAACTTTTATGATGTTTCTTTACATGATTATGTATCGATGCAGATCACAGCTTCAGGTCAATACCCAGTACCCCTGCAATAGCCCCGTCCTCATCAATTACCGGCACGGAAAGAGTAAGGCACGGACTTTTTGTTATAGCGGAGATATAGACCTTTGAACAGAATTCCTCCCCTTGAATGCTTTTTTGGAACCAATCTCTGATTTTTGCATTAGCTATTCCCGCTTCGGGTATTGAGCATAAAAACCTGCCCTTGGCATCATTACTCCAGGCAGCTTCAATAAAATCATAATTCTGTATGAGTCCCGCCAGTTCCACCCTGTGACTTTCCTTATTCATATTTTTAAACTGTGGGAGTGCAGCCAATTCCCTAATTATCTTGAAGGCATCATTTATTTTGTTGGAGTAACCGGAGCTTTCAGAGGTCAAGTCCTCTAATACCGAATTATCCTGTAATTCCATTAGACCTCTTGATGCATCACTTAAACGGCTGCCCATCTCAGCAACCTCCATGATGCCTTGCATCTGCTTATATACTGACCCCTTTACACTTTCCACACTTTCCTCAGTTACACATATCAGATTTTCAACTCCACATATCTTGCTCACTACATCGCTTGCACCCCTGGTCTCTGTCTCAGATAAAGAGATGATTTTTTTCGCCATGTCCAATAGTCCATGAAAGGAGTCACGAATTCTGCAAAGCTTATTTTCAATATTAATTGCACTCTTGACTCCATTTTCAACCTTAATTCCATTTTCACTGACAGTCCTTTGAATGCCTGTTATTTCTCCGTTTATTGCTGTTACAAGATGTTTGATTTCCTCCACCGATTTTTCGCTTTCGATTGACAACTTTTGTATTTCTCCTGCAACAACAGCAAATCCTTTGCCATTTTCTCCTGCTCTTGCCGATTCGATTGTTGCATTCAGGGACAACATCCGGGTTCTCCTGGCAATATGCTTGACTGTCTCCAGAATCCTCACTATATCCACCGATGTATTAGACAATTTATCCATGTAATCGGCAGTTATTCTGAAAGCAGCCTCTATTTCTCGAATGATGTCGGCAATCTGAAGTATTTCAGGCATACTGGTTTCCAGAATCGTTTCCGAATTTATTCCTAAGGACTCAAGTTCAAGAGTGGTACTTCTTGATTCCTCCAGCAGCCTGATCATTTCTCTTACTTCTACTACCGTTTCATTAATCTTTTCATTAACCTGGGTATTTAAATGAGCCATTTCTGCCGTTTGAGAATATACCTGCTGTGCAAACCCGTTATTCTCATCCAGATTTATTGTTAATTGCTCCGAAACCGCCGAGATTTGGTTTGATGTTACATGCAGCTCCAGCTTCAGCTTTGCCAGTTCTCTTTTCAGGTCATCGACTGTCTTATCCTTTTGGACATTTGCTTTAAAGCCGCGTATTACAAGATAGGCGCCTGCTGCCAAACCCATTGACAGGTATATAATTGTGTTAATTAGTTTTGCCTGAAAAGGCATCAGGAATATTATAGCTCCCAAAATATAGCATATGACAGCAGTCATTAAAATTTTTTTATTACTCATATCTGCATCGCTCCTTTGTAAAATTAAGTAAAATAAAAAGCGCCAACACAGGATTTCCCTATATTAACGCCGTCGTTAAAACGAGTTGATAAACTGCTTTTAAGATTTATTACCGATTTTAACATATAATAAAATGTATGGCAATCAGTTTTTGCAATTTATCTTTTAACGGTAAAAGTCACAATAACTGTTTTTTTGCAGTATGTCCTCTTGCTTTGACTCCAGGTAGAAAACAATTCAACAAGTACTCGGTATATACTTGGATGGCAGCATGGATTACAATTAAATAGTGAACTAAATTTAGGAACTGCTTTGGAGGTATATATGAGAACATATCGGCGAAATTTTATCTATGAGAGCAATGACTTTGTCAATATGTGCAAATTCATTATCCAGGATCATTTATCAAAAAAAGACTACTTCGTTTGGCATATTGGGCGCATTGTGGACTGGAAATATGGCCTTTCTAATTTTAAGAAGCACTTCCCTGATAATTACAGCAATGCTGCTCACTTATGGTTTGACTATTTTCACAATCTGATAGGCTTTGTAATATCAGAGGATTTTAATAATGATTTTACTATCTTTCTGAAAGACAGTTACTCCACTTTATATCCTGAGCTGCTCCATTGGGTTAGTACAGAGTGGGGCTGCAAATACGATAACCTTGTCACGTCAGCAGTTGAGCATCAGACAGAGCTCATAAAAGCTCTGGAAGGCGATGGTTATGAAAAAATTGACTGCATGGAAAAGACAAGAGTCTTCGACACAAGCATTTTTAAGGATTATGTTATCGAAGATCCTTCTGTATCCTTCCAAAGTATGGCTGAAAACTGTGATTATAACGAGCAGGCCAAACTCAGGAGAAATGCCTGGCCAAGGGACTTCAGCGAAGATATAGACCTCGAGATCAGGGAGTATGCCCGCAAAAGTCCTATATACAATGCAAAATTCGATTTTGTGCTGGTAAATAGCGAAGGTAATCATGTGTCAGGCTGTGAAGCATTTGTTGATTATGAGAATAACACTGCGGAAATAGAACGGGTTTGCACACATTCCGATTTTTACAACAATGGTTACTCTCAAAAGGTTCTCATGGCCTGCATGAGAAAACTATTTGAAAACAATATACCCACAGCCTTTCTCACGGGAGGGTATGACAAAACATTTCACCTTTATGGGAAGCTGGGACATGTAAAGGAATTCACAAAGTACTTTTATGAGAAGAAGACAAGCAAGTAAAAATAAAGGCCTGCGGCAATAATGTAAAAAATTATCGCAGGCTCTTTAGTATACTAAATCATTTTATCTTACCAACTCAATGAGAACAGGCAATACGATAAAGGAGCCAAGCGTTGTCCATAGAATGCATTTTGATACAATTTGCGCAGATGCATCAAACTCTTCAGCAAGTATTACCGCATTTACGGCCACCGGCATTGACGCCAAAATGAGAAGGACCGAAAAAAGGATTCCGCTGACACCCAGTATGTATAGCACCAGACATGCTATAAGCGGTGATAAGATCATCCGTATGGCCATTCCTGACCAAAATGCCTTCTGAGAATCTCTGTCCAGTTTGGATTTCTTTACACCGGCCATTTGCGCTCCCAATATAACCAACACCACAGGGGAGTAAGATTTAGCAACCATTTCAATGCCGGTTTCAACCTCAGATGGTATATGGAGCGCTAAAGCACGAAGTATAACCGCTACTATGGCAGCATAAACAGCGGGATAGGAAAATATCGATAAGATGGCTTTTTTTATTGAAAAGTTGGATCTCGCCGCAAAGAAAACACCGGCTGTATTAACTAATATTATCTGAGTTATGACATAAATGGACGCCTTTCCCAGCCCCGCCTGGCCAAAAGCCAGCAAAACCAGCGGCAATCCATAATTAATTGAATTAGTCAATGTTGACACTAATGTTAGCCCGGCTGCTTTCTGAGTCGGTAATTTAAGAATTTTTCCTGTTATTTTCGCAACTGCCCATAAGAGAAACATGTTTAGCAGACTGAATAAAGCCGTTTTGAAAAAATCCGTAAAAGAAATCTGTGCATTAAATAAAGTATTAAAAACCATGCACGGGAACATAAAATACAGTATAACTGTTAGTATTTGCTTGGTTTCAAGCCCTTTGAATCGGACAAGCAGCACTCCGGCAGTAACAGGGATCGCAAGCGGAACAATAACTTGAAATAAAGTAGAAAAGACAGTTTGTATCAAAAAATTCGCTCCTGTTCCGAGATTATTATCCTTTACCAATAGATTATAGCACCGAACGAAACTTATTGCTAATGCAAAGGGCGAGAAAAATTTGTTTACATAAGTTATGTGGTGGGAACTCCTTGACAATTAACGCTATGTGAATGTACGATTATCATGACTCAACAAAAATACAGATAATCTAACATTTGAAAAAGTGGATGAGGTACGGGAGGAATAAAACAATGTCGATCGAAGCTAATCTAAAAAAACTGTTTTCTCTTGAAGGAAAGGTAGTTATGATGACCGGCGCGGCAGGCGGTATAGGTGTTGCATTATCCAAGGGCATGGCTGGTATTGGTGCGATTATGTGCAATTGCGATATTAGCGAAAAGGGCTTAAAAGCTCTTGCCGATGAAATCGCTGATGAGGGTGGTCAGTCAAAGTCTTATGTAATGGACGTTACCGACCGTGGCAGCATACAATCTGTCATCGATTCCATAGTTAATGAATATGGAACAATAGATGTATTGGTAAATGTAGCAGGGATCAATAAGCGCGAAGGTTTAATGGATGTTACTGAAGAAACATATGACAAAATCATGGACATCAACCTTAAAAGCGTTTTTTTCATAACCCAGGCAGTTGCTCCACATATGATGAAGAAACATACAGGAAGTATTATTAACATCGGCTCTCATAATGCCACTGCTATGTTAGGTGGCTGCAGTGTGTATGGCGCAACAAAGAGCGGAGTCTTAGGCGTTACGCGGGCAATGGCGGTTGAATGGGCAGAGTGGGGAATCCGTGCTAACGCGGTGTCTCCGGGGCATATATTAACGCCGCTCACACAGATTACCTGGGATCATCCGACCCGTGGCGACTATCTTCGTGACCGAATTGCAATGAGACGCCCCGGTTATCCGGACGAATTATTAGGTGTTGTGGCAATGCTTGCGTCCGATTCCTCGAGCTATATATCCGGCGCTAATTTTGTGGTTGACGGCGGGTGCCTTTGCGGAGGTATGCCATGGGATTATGACTCCGCATATCACAATAATGAGAAATAGGATTTATTCTTAAGCCATATTTTCCAAGTTTCCCTTGATAATCACCATAAATTAGTGTACTATTCTTTATTAATAAAGCTGTTATAATTAGCTGTTATGAGGGGTGTAATTGATGAGTGAATGGAGAATAGAGACCAAATGCCTGCAGGAGGGTTACAAACCCGGTAATGGAGACACGCGCGTAGTGCCAATCTGCCAGAGTACAACCTATAGATATGATTCTACCGAACATGTTGCAGAATTATTCGACAGGCCGGATAAAGGCCATATTTATTCCCGCATCAGCAATCCCACTGTTGCAGCTCTGCAAGAAAAGATCGCAGCCCTGGAAGGCGGCGTCGGCGCGTTGTGTACCTCCTCCGGTCAGGCGGCTACCTTTATCGCTGTCATGAACATCTGTGAATGCGGAGACCACATCGTATCTGCCGGTACAATCTACGGTGGAACCTTTAATCTTCTGAACGTTACTTTCAGAAAAATGGGGATCGAAGTCACCTTTGTCGACCAGGACGCCTCCGAAGAAGAAATCCTTAAAGCATTCAGGCCTAATACAAAAATGCTCTTTGGAGAAAGCATCGCAAATCCTAAAATCAGCATCCTCGATATAGAAAAATTTGCTCGTATTGCTCACAGCAACGGTGTTCCGCTAGTTGTCGACAACACCTTTGCAACACCAGTCCTGCTCAGACCTTTCGAATACGGTGCTGATATTATTACCCATTCTACAACGAAATACATTGATGGTCATGCTACCTGTGTAGGCGGAGTTTTGATCGATTCCGGCAAGTTTGACTGGACAAACGGGAAATTCACCATTCTTACACAGCCTGATCCGTCCTATCACGGCATCTCATATACTGAGACCTTCGGTAATGCGGCCTATATAATGAAGGCCTGCTATCAATACATGAGGGATCTGGGAAACTGCATGAGCCCTATGAACGCATTTCTGACAAATCTAGGGTTAGAGACACTTCACCTCAGGATGGAGCGTCATTGCTCCAACGCTGAAAAGGTAGCCGATTATCTTTCAAATAACGATAAGGTTATTTCCGTCAGCTACCCCTCACTCAAGAGCGACAAATATTACGATCTCGCGCAGAAATATCTGCCCAAAGGCTGCTCCGGTGTTATTTCCTTCCGGATCAAGGGAGGCAGGGATGCGGCGATTAAATTCATGGATAAGCTGAAGCTTGCTGCAATCGTTGTTCACGTTGCTGACGTCCGGACCGCAGTTCTCCACCCCGCAAGCTCGACACACCGTCAGTTGACAGATGAACAGCTGCTTGCAGCAGGGATCGAGCCCGATATGATTCGTATTTCAGTAGGGATTGAAAATGTCAACGATATTATAGAGGATATCAGGCAGGCGCTCTAAAAGCCTGTCTTTTACTTATCCACTACGATATTTTGCGCCCAGTGGCCAGCGCGTACAATGAGTACACCTATCAAACTCTTGAGTATATCAGGGACATAGCAGATGATATAGAGTGTGTATATATCAAGCTTTGTGAAGTGCGTAATTACATATGCAAATGGAATAAAGAGCACCCATGCGTATATACTATCGAAAATGAAGGTTATGAGTGTCTTTCCTCCTGAGCGCATCGCAAAGTAGCAGCAGTGTGCGGTTGCGAAGAATCCCATATACATTGCGCTTGTGCGCATAAAGTGAGACGCAAGATTGCGCACCTCTTCAGTCGTGTTGTAAATATGCGGGATCACAGGTGACACAGCTACCAATGTTCCGCCGAATACAATACATGTACAGACGCTGAAGAAAATCAATTTCCATACATAGGCTTTCGCCTGCTTCATTTCTCCGGCACCAAGAGCTTGCCCTACCATGACTGCGACAGCGGAACCCATTGAAATAAACACAACATTAAACAGATTTGTAATCGTGCTTGAAATATTGAGACCGGCTATGATGTTCAGTCCTCGAGTCGAGAATATCTGCATCAGAGTAGTCACACTGAGCGACCATAGTAATTCATTAGCGATGAGAGGCATTCCCTTTTTAAATATCTTCAATGCAAGCTTTCCCGGAATTCTCATTGAACGGTAAATGCCGATTATAAAAGGAAAAATGACCTTGTGCCGGTGGGTGTAACCCACGATGATCGCCATTTCAACATAACGCGAGATGACTGTTGCAATAGCTGCGCCGGCTACACCGAGTGCGGGGAATCCAAACTTACCAAATATCAGTATATAATTTAAGCAAAGATTTACGAATACAGCAGTGATGCTCGCCTTCATTGGCAGCATCGTCTCGCCTGTCTCGCGAAGCGTACTGCTATATACCTGCGACAATGCAAAAGGCAGCAATCCCCAGAGCATGATACGTAAATAATCGCAGCCATATTCCAACATCACCGATGCATCGGCTGCATTGCCCTCTCCGGTCAGGTACAGAGATATCAACGTGTCACCGGTTGCCGAAAAGACACCGATTGCAGCTGCCAGTATTATAGCTGCTGTCCAAAGTTTATATCGAAACGTATGGCGCAGCCCTTCAGTATCGCCTGCACCAAAAAACTGCGCGCCGAAAATTCCCGGTCCGGCAAGTCCGCCGAAGATCGTCAGGTTGAATACAAACATAAGCTGATTCACTATGGCAACGCCGGACATCTGCCCGGTACCCACCTGTCCGACCATGATATTGTCGAGAAGGTTAACAAAGTTAGAAACCGTATTTTGTATGATAATAGGCACAACAAGTGCAAGCACGGTTTTATAGAATGCACGATCGCCGATAAATGTGCGTTTAAACCGGCCTGCTAAGCTTGTCGGCATCGATAGTTGATTCATTTATAGCTCTCTTTCTTTTACCTTATCTGATAAGTTTATGGACCAGTCATTACGGCCTGATCAGGAGCTTCGCTAATGGCGAATCGCTGCCGAGTATAACAGTTTTGTTTGTCCCCTCAAGGGATGCTTCCAATGCATCAAGCGACAGCATATATTCATAAAATGCACGCTTGTCATCTGTATTGTATGTCTGGGCAAGCATCTTCATGTACTCCTGCTCACCCTCAGCTTCTATCTTTGCTGCTTTTGCCTCCGCATTTGAGACGATAATATTTACCTGTTTGTCGACGTTGTTTCGAATTATTGAAGCTTCATACTCACCGTCGGCGGAGTATTTCTCAGCTATCTGATTACGTTCTGAGATCATACGTCCGTAAACCGCCTGCTCATTTGCTTCCGGCAGATCAAACCTCTTAATCTTAACATCTACAATATTAATACCATAATTTGTGGCTATTGTTCCAACAATACTCGTAATGCCTTCATAGATGTCATTTCGCTCAGATGCGTTATTCTCATTTATTATCTCCTGCTGATCAAGCGTACCCATGACATTTTTAAACGCATTGTATGTGAATGCATCCAGACGCTCCTCTGCTACACTAATACTACCCAGTGTCTGGAAAAACTTCAGAGGTTCCACTATACGCCACAGAACATAACTGTCCACCGTCATGTTCTGCTTGTCAGCTGTCAAAACCTCAGATGGCGAAATGTCGTAATACAATATCGCTTTGGGGAATGTTCTTATACTGTCCAGGAACGGAGTTTTAAGATAAAGCCCCGGCGAATCCTTGGTAGCTATGATCTTGGAAAACCTGACTATAGAAACATATTCATTCTCCTGAACAACATAAATACTGGATGCGCCAACAATGATGACCAGCAATATTATGATTCCTGTCGCTATTCGTGCAATTTTCTTTTTCATATTACTCCATCGCCCCTTCTTCTGTCTGCTGATTTGGTTTTGGATTCTCAAAAAAGCTCTCCAGCGGCAGCATCATATCCACTCCGTTTTTGGATGTGTCTATATAAACCTTTACATCCGGCAGTAATTTGGTAAGTACTTCATAATACATTCGGGAACGCGTGATCTCCGGGTTGTTGGCATACTCAGTGTACATTGCTTCAAACATTGCAATTTGCTCTGTAGCGTCATTTATTCTGCTCTGTTTCAAGTATTCAGCATTCTGCAGAAGTTTATCCGCTTGTGCCTGGGCTTCAGGAACCTCAGCATTTTCATAGGCTTTTGCCCGGTTAATGACCGTTTCAGCTCCCTGCTTTGCAGTCTCAACTTCCTTAAATGCTGCAGTTACCTCCTCCGTCGGTGGCTCGCTGTCCTGTATTTTCACATCTGTCAGCATCACACCAATATCATAATTAATCAGTACCTCAGTAATAAGCTCCTTAACCTGTTGCTGTACAAGCTCCTTACCATCCGTAAGTACTGAGTCGACACCTGTGGATCCGACAACATTCCTTACCTGGCTCTGAACAAGATTTTTCAATATCTCTTCAGGCTGGTAGGATGAGAATAAGTATTTTTGGGGATCCGAAACTTTGTATTCCACAAAGAATTCCACATTTACAATGTTGTAATCTCCCGTTATCATTTTGCTTTCATTATCTACCAGAACATATCCTGTCTCAGTTGCCGTATCGGTGCGATAGCCCATCTCAATCTTCTGATACACATTTACGTCAACCTTGTAAACCTTCTGGATTCCAAGTGGAAGCTTGAAATGCATACCGGCATCAGTGATATTTGTTACCTTGCCGAAGGTAGTAACAACACCCTGTTGTTTGTCATCAATAGTATACCAGCAAGATCCGGCTATTATTAACACAATAAGTATAATTATCGCCGGCACAATGTATTTCATAATTTTCTTCCAGTTAAAGCTGCTATAAGAGTTCCTATTTTGAACAAATGGAATTCCTCCATTTTCATTCAAGCTCATCACCATCCTAAATAGTTTATTAAATTCATATCTATATGGTATCATAAGAGTAGCGTAATTAATAGTTTTCTATCTGAAATAGTAAATTTTTATAAATCGCAAGTATACTTTATGTTCATATATTTACCAGAAAATTTTACATAAAATTAACACAGTATATACGTAGAATTTATTATAATAGATTTAGCTATGCAATGCGAATACAACAGGATTCGCTTTACAATAGAAGCCTAATAACAACTTGGAGGACGTATGAATATTTTTATGATATTTCTTTTACTTGGCGGTCTTGGCATGTTTCTTTATGGTATGAAGATGATGTCAGATGGCCTCGAGAACGTTGCCGGTGACAAAATGAGGCATACTCTTGAGGTGCTGACGACCAACCGCTTTGCAGCTGTTGGTGTCGGCGCCGGAGTCACTGCTGTGATACAGAGTTCTTCAGCCACTACAGTTATGGTTGTTGGCTTTGTGAATGCAGGCCTTATGACTTTGCTTCAGGCCACAGGTGTCATTATGGGGGCCAACATTGGAACAACCATTACTGCACAGCTTATTGCATTCAAACTTTCAGACATTGCACCATTTATACTTTTTATCGGGATGTTCATGACGGTATTTATAAAGAAGAGATTCGTCTCGAGAATCGGAGAAATCATATTAGGTTTCGGTATTCTTTTTGTAGGCCTTGATCTGATGGCCCAATCAATGGTGCCTATGCGCAGTCATGAAGGGTTTCAGGCATTGCTGACAAATTTCAACAACCCTCTGGTAGGAATTCTGATTGGCGCATTATTTACTGCGGTCATACAAAGCTCCTCCGCCTCTGTCGGCATATTGCAGGCACTTGCTACGATAGGGCTTATAGGCCTGGATGGAGCAGTTTTCGTGATCTTGGGTCAAAACATAGGAACCTGTATCACCGCAATATTGGCAGCAATCGGAACCAGTACAAATTCCAAGCGTACCGCGGGGATTCACTTAATGTTTAATATTCTAGGAACTCTCATATATTTACCGGCGATATTACTTTTTCCGGGCATTGTTACATGGGTGGAGTCGCTTTCTATAGGTGATGTATCAAGACAGATCGCTAATTTTCATACTTTGTTTAATATAACAATAACAATAATACTCTTCCCCTTTGCAAAGCATATGGTCAAGTTTATTACAAAGATCATAAAAGAAAAGCATACATCTGATTTAGTTGAGAAAAGACTCATTTATCTTGATGAAAGAATAGCACAGACTCCTACAATTGTTCTAACTCAGACGCTTAAAGAACTAAACCGTATGGGAAAAATCGTTTATGACAATTTCAAGCTATCAACAGAGGCATTCTTTGATAAGGATGAGCAAAAGGTAGAAAAAATTGCAGAAGTAGAAAAGACTATAGACTATTTAACAAACCAAATCACTCACTATCTGATTGAATTCAGAGGTATAGAGCTATCTGAAAACGATTTAAAGATTATGGGCAGCCTTCACCATGTCGTCATTGATTTAGAGCGTATCGGCGACCTCGCTGAGAATATCGCACAATATGCCCTAACAATCTCAGATAAAAGAGCTACTCTAACTCCCGAAGGGCTGGCTGAGTTAACGATGATGTCAGAAAAAGCATTGGAAGCACTGAGCACAAGTCTGGATGTATTTGAACATCGCGATATAAAAAGATTGGATTCAGTGGCAACTCTGGAACAGGAAGTTGATGATATGAAGAAAAACTATATCAGCAATCATATTGCAAGGCTTCAGGATAGATGCTGCGACTCACAGGCAGGTGTAATCTTTACAAATATGGTAGCGGCTCTTGAAAGAATCGCAGACCACGCGAATAATATCGCCAACTCATTAGTTGTTGAGTGATATAATATATCGTCGACAATTCAGATAATGCAGAACATTAGGAAGACTACAGAAGACCAAATAGAGTAGGAGGCGGTGATTAGCCGCCGTCCTCTCACAGCACCGTGCGTACCGTTCGGTACACGGCGCTTTCAATAGTTGATGTGCACAGACTGGTACGCAGTGGTTAAATCATAAAAGCCTG
>JAEYRF010000166.1 GCA_023409615.1 Bacillota bacterium
GCGGCTTGCTTCAGGCGAGTTGCCATTTGACTGAAAAACGAATATGTCCGAAAGGACATTTTAAAAATCTCTCAAGTGAGAGAGTAGGGAGAAACTGGGTTCATGATTTCGCCGTGCGCACTCAACATACTGGTTGACTTGTTTGGGCATTTAAAATAAAATAGCATATAGAATTGGCGTTTAATTACTGGAGGTAAATAATGGTTGGCAAGAATAACATTAATCAGACCGGAAATAATGTGAATACGGAAAAAAGCGAGCCTGGTCAGCAGAAATCCGAGCAGCCTCAGCGTAATCGCTCGAATTATCAGAGATACAATCAGGGGCAGAGGACTCAAAATCAGAATCGCCCGCAGAATAGCACCCAAAATAGCACCCAAAATTCCGATGCGCATGATACCGCTAATAAGGAACCGAAGAATCAAAGTCAGAAGTCTGCTCAAAACAGCCATTTTCAGCCCGGACCTAGAAATAATAATCGCGGAGCCAGGACTAATGAGACGCAGCCCAGAGAAAACGGGCAGCAGCGGGGCTATTATCGTGACAGAGTCAGAGATAATGATAGAGATTCACAGCCAAGGCAGCATTCTGCATCTGGAAGATATGGCAATATTACAAGAAACAGGGCAGAGGAAACGATAGATGATATTAAACTGGATATCGTCAGAATCGAAAAGGAAATTGATCTGGAAATAAAGGAGATCAGAAGCCTTAAGTTGTAGAAGACATTTGGAGGGTTGCGCAGTGCTGTTAGCAATTAATGTTGGAAATACTAACATACGCTTTGGCGTTTATGATGATAAAAAGCTGGTTGCACATTGGAAATTGGGTACAAACAGAGAATGGACAGCCGACGAATTCGGCATGTATTTCATGAATTTCTTCAAGTATGAAAATCTTGATATTACCGATATTGAAGCAGTCATTATCGCATCGGTAGTACCGCCTATCATGTTTTCCTTTGAACATGCAATTCAGAGATATTTGAAGAAGGATCCGATTATCATAGGACCTGGTATAAAAACAGGTATCAATATTAAATATGAAAATCCCCGAGAACTTGGCGCAGACCGTATCGTCAATGCGGTGGCGGCTTTCGAGATATATGGCGGACCAGTCATCGTCGTAGACTTTGGGACTGCCACGACTTTCAACGCCATCTCCTCCAAGGGGGAATTCCTTGGAGGCGCAATTTGTCCCGGCATAATAATTTCTGCCGAAGCTTTATACATGAGGACAGCAAAATTGCCCAAAATCGATCTTGCTAAACATGATGCAGTCATTGGACGTAATACCTCAATGGGTATGCAATCAGGTGTTTTCCACGGATATGTGGGACAGGTTAATCATTTGGTTGACCGTATCAAGCAGGAGATGAAGGAGGACAATATCAAGGTTATTGCAACCGGTGGACTTGCCAAATTTATCGCTACTGAAACCAAATCAATTGACGAGGTCAACGGTCGGCTCACCCTTGAAGGATTGAAAATTATCTATGAGAAGAATAAGGATGAAACCTGAAAATGCATACAGCCGTCAGTGATTGGAACACCCCTGTCTTTAGTGCAATAAAGGCATATACTAATAGCGGGCCTGTACCATTTCATATGCCCGGTCATAAACTTGGCAGAGGCATTCCTGATGTGTTTTTATCCGAAATAGAAAAGCTTGACTTAACCGAAATACCAGGCACAGATAATCTGCATGCACCGACCGGTGCCCTCAGGGAGGCGCAGACACTTGCAGCTGAGGCATTCGGGGCTAAGGAGAGCTTTTTTCTTGTAAATGGAAGTACTGTTGGACTTCAAGCAGCTATTTCCGCAGTGTGCAGACATGGTCAGAGGCTTATTGTGGGAAGGGACTCCCACAGAGCGGTAATCCATGGCATGCTTTTATCCGGTGTGCAACCCTGTTATCTGTTGCCGGAATACTCCGAAGCCTTTGAGATCCATACCGGTTACTCTGTGAAAACAATTGAAAATGCACTCCTTGATGCACCGGATGCAGTAGGCGTTCTCATCACAAGACCGAATTATTATGGTGTATGCAGTGATATAAGGGAAATCGCAAAAATAGTACATCTTCACAATAAGGTGCTGATTGTCGATGAAGCCCATGGATCCCATCTGGCGTTCAACCCACGGCTCCCTGAAAGTGCGCTGAAGGCAGGTGCAGATCTGTGTATACAGAGTGCGCATAAGACGCTGCCTGCATTTACTCAAGGGGCGTATCTTCATATTGGATCGGACCGGATTGATCGGGACAGGATCCGGTATTTCCTTGACTTGTACCAGACGACCAGCCCATCTTATATCATAATGGCCTATCTGGATATTGCAAGAGAGATAATGCAAAAGTGTGGGAAAAGTATGCTGGACAGACTTCTGGATTCCATTGAGGTATGTGCACAAGAGTACGATTGCAGGGGGAGTAACCATAGGGATATAAGCCACGAGGAGTTCAGCTGTAGAGAGACTAATCATGGAGAGATATGTAACAGAGAGATCCGCCTGCTGGGTTATAATGATATAGCTGGATTTGAGTATGATAGGACAAGGATAACCGTTAATGTATCGGGACTTGGTATTACGGGCTATACCGCTGAAAAGATCCTGATGGAAAAGTATAAGATCCAGGTGGAAATGTCTGATCTGAAAAATATCGTGTGTATCGTTACGGTGGCGGATGACCGACAGACAATAGAGCATTTGTTTTCTGCGTTGTCAGGCCTTAGAATATTGACCGGTTCGGGACATAGGGAGTTATGTAATCTGCGGGCGAGTGTTGCAGGATATGACACTCTCACGGGTGATAATGCTACGAAACTGCCTGATTTCCAAAGACTCACTCTGCCGGAGCGGATTATGGAACCCAAGGAGATCCTCAATGCACAGGTGGAAAGGATTTCGCTTGACCAAGCCGAGGGCAGGATATGCAGAGGTATAATTTCCCCTTATCCTCCCGGCATTGCGCTTATATGTCCCGGTGAGAGCATACACCAGGAAGCAATTGCGTATTTGAAAGAAATAATCCAAGCTGGTGGTGTAGTGCAAGGAATTGGTGAGGATGTAACGGTTGAGGTCATTCGGTGAGCGCGTGCGAAAATTTCGGCTGAGAAAATGGTGCCGAAACGCACATGCGCTATTATACCATGATGAATCATGGTATAATAAACATATACATATATAATAGGGGATGGTTCTGCTCTCTTTATATTTGACAGGTGGGAAATATATGACAAGAGGTCTGTTTATTACAGTTGAAGGCATGGATGGAAGTGGAAAGTCGACGCAGATTATTAATATGCAGGAGTACCTGTCTTCACTGGGATGCAAGGTACTGCTGACCAGAGAACCCGGGGGTACACGGATCAGTGAAAATATTCGTTCGATTATATTGGACGCTGAAAATACTGAAATGTCCGATACAACGGAACTGCTGTTGTATTCCGCATCCAGGGCGCAGTTGGTTGAGCAGGTAATCAGACCATCTATTGAAAAAAACATAACCATCATATGTGACCGTTACGTAGATTCTTTTTATGCATATCAGGGCTTCGGAAGAGGCTTTTGTCTGGAAATGCTTGAGAAAATAACGGGTTATGCCATCAACGGAATCATGCCGGATATCACCTTCTTTTTAGATGTTGCTCCCGAGGTTGCATTAAAAAGGCGGATAGCGGCAACCGGCAGTGACAGGATTGAAAGCGAAGTTATGGATTTTCACCGGAAGGTCTACAACGGTTACAGGGAACTGGCTAAAAGATACCCTAAGAGGATTAAAACGATTGATGCATCAAGGCCTGCACAACTGGTCTGGGCGGATGTCAGAAAACAGATTGACGTAGCATTTGGTTTTATCAGGTCGGTTTAATTTTGAACAATGTCACAGTCTCCCAGGATGCATGGGCGAGCAGATGACGGAGTCATCGACCAGCCCTCTGACGTTGTTCAAACGCCACGCTTAGGCGTGGCGCACGAAGTGTAGCGTAGGGTGAATTCAATTTACCCGTAGCGAGGGGGTATGGGGGCTTGCCCCCATTGGAAATAAAACTATTTCTGGAGGAGGTTGAGGTGCATGAAACTTGTATATGCTATTGTTCATGATGAGGATGGC
>JAEYRF010000181.1 GCA_023409615.1 Bacillota bacterium
AGCCTTGTAATGTGCAATTGTTTCAATCTCGCCGACATCGACATGGATAGCTGCCTTAATTAAGCCTTCTCCATAACCAGTCACAGTAGAATTAGCTATATATGTGCCCTCAGGCATGAGGCTGTAAAGCTTTCTCAGTTCCTTTATTACAGATTTAAGCGGGCTGCCCTTGTTACTGCCGTAAAAGAAATACAACAAAGCGCCCTCATCATCGATCAGAGCAAGCTTTGTGGTTGTTGAACCTGCATCAATACCAAGGTAGCAAGCACCGTGATGGGTTGCCAGCTCCTTCCGGCGAACCTTGTGCCTTCCATGCCTGCGGTTGAACTCGGAAAGTTCGATATTATCCTTAAAAAGAGGGCTCAGCCTCTCTACTTCATGAACAGTAACCTCATTTATGGCCGGCAATTTGCTGCGCAATGATTTAAAGCTGATAACTTTTTTTTGTTTGGAAGCCAGTGCCGCACCAGTTGCCACAAAAAGCTGCGAATGATCGGGAAATATAATCTGGTCGTCCTCTAAATTCAAAGTTTCAATAAATCGTTTGCGAAGCTCGGGAAGAAAATACAAGGGTCCGCCTAAAAAAGCCACATTTCCCCGGATAGGTCTTCCACAAGCCAGACCGCTGATAGTCTGGTTCACAACGGATTGGAATACGGACGCTGAAATATCCTCCCTTGCCGCTCCCTCATTAAGCAGCGGCTGGATGTCTGTCTTAGCGAAAACACCACACCTTGCAGCGATGGGGTAAATTACTTTGCACTCTTCAGCCAGCTTGTTCAGCCCTGCTGCATCCGTCTGAAGCAGAGATGCCATCTGATCGATAAATGCACCGGTACCGCCTGCGCAGGTACCATTCATCCTTTGCTCAATACCACCGTTAAAGAATGTGATCTTCGCATCCTCACCGCCAAGCTCTATAGCCACATCAGTCTGTGGTATCAAGGATTGCACCGCGCCTGTAGCTGCGACAACCTCCTGCTCAAAATCCAAATCGAGCCACTGTGCCACAGAAATACCACCGGAGCCTGTCAGAGTAACAGTCAGGTCATCCTGTTCAAAGAGCACACATGTCTCGTCAACCAATTCAAAAATGGTTTTTCTAATATCAGAAAAATGTCTTTGATATTTGCTATATTGAACCTCATTATTCTTGTCCAGGACAACCAGCTTAACAGTAGTTGATCCGACGTCCAGGCCTAGATGCAAAAGCCTACTCATATGATAGAACATCGCAAAGTATGAATTTTTCTTCTATATCGAAAATCATACCACGACGCTATAACCCCCTATATTAATGGAAACAAAACCAGAAGTACCAATAAACAATATTGATACTTCATCATCTTAAATATCCTCTATATTAACATAATACGTAAAAAGAATAAATAGTACTCATCTTTTGGTAAATTTAAGTCCAGAATTTTGGGTCTGCGAATTTGATATAAATATTTCATACCTGTAAATTTAATATCAATATTTCAGGTCGCCAAACTTGGAAAAAGGATAAAATCTGAAAATAGCCCTCCCCGTGATCCATTTCTTTTCAATGGGACCATTCTCAGTGCCATCTGCGCTGAACTGCCTGTTGTCGCCAAGTGTATATACCATCCCCTCAGGAACTGTCAGGTCAGTATACTCGGGCTTGCTTCCATAAGGTGTCACCGGTTCTTCAGGCAGTCCTATAAGATAAAGTTCTCCGTTTACATATACCTTTCCATCCTTCACTTCCAGGGTATCACCCTCTAAAGCGATCAGACGCTTGATTAGCTGACGATCACTCCCCGGCATTTTGTAAACAATTATATCTCCTCTCTGAAGCCACCCAAACCTATGTCCCAGCTTCTCTACAAGAAGATTGTCTCCTTCTACCAGCGTTGGCTGCATGGATATATCAAACACAATGGTCCTTTGCCCCACAAAAGTTACGAAAATGAAACCGATAACCACTGCAATCGCTATATGCAGCAGCCAGTCCAGTATTTCGCTTTTCTGTTTCTTATCCAAGCACAAGATCTCCTTTACTCTGTTACTTTTATATGCAGCTCCACAAGCTGCTTTGTGTCCACCACATCCGGAGCATTCGTCATAAGGTCGGAAGCATTCTGCACCTTCGGGAATGCAATAACGTCTCTGATGCTATTCTTCCCAGCCATCAGCATTATCATCCTGTCAAGCCCGTATGCCATACCACCGTGAGGCGGCACGCCAAATCGGAACGCATCAAGCAAATATCCAAATTTCGCCCACGCCTCTTCCTCCGTAAAGCCAAGCAGCTTGAACATCTTCGACTGCAGATCCTGCATATGAATCCTAATGCTGCCGCCGCCAAGCTCAGTGCCGTTTAGCACTATATCATATGCCTTTGCGCGTACACTGCCCGGATCACTGTCAAGTAACTCCATATCCTCATCCATCGGAGAGGTGAACGGATGGTGCTTCGCTACCCAGCGATTCTCTTCCTCGTCATACTCCAACAGTGGAAATTCCGTAACCCAAAGGAACTTAAATTCATTTTTATCCAATATGTCAAGCCTTCTTGCAATCTCGCATCTGAGCGCTCCAAGCGAATCGTAAACCACCTGATTGCTGTCTGCTACAAAGCAGATGAGATCACCCGGCTTTGCTTCGGTCCGATCAATCAGCGCTTTCAATTCATCCTCACTGAAGAATTTCGTGATTGAAGACCTCAGCTCATTCTCCTCCACTGCAATCCAGGCCATCCCCTTCGCCTTGTATGTTTTAACAAACTCGACAAGAGAGTCGATCTCTTTCCTGCTGAATTTACCGCAGCCGTTGGCATTGATTGCGCGAACACTTCCGCCATTTGCAACTGCATCTGCGAAAACCTTAAAACCACATCCGGCAACCAGATCCGAAACATTCTTCAGTTCCATCCCAAAACGAAGATCCGGCTTATCAGAACCATACCTGTCCATTGCTTCCTGCCATGACATCCGTAAGAACGGTGTCTCCAAATCCACATCAAGAGCTTCCTTGAAAGCCTTCTTAATAAAGCCCTCATTGATCTCAAGCACGTCCTCCACATTCACAAAGGACATCTCCAGATCTATCTGAGTAAATTCGGGCTGCCTGTCAGCTCTGAGATCCTCATCTCTGAAGCATTTGGTAATCTGCATATAACGGTCAAAGCCGGACACCATCAAAAGCTGCTTAAAAAGCTGGGGTGACTGCGGCAATGCGAAAAACTTGCCCGGATGAACCCTGCTCGGCACAAGATAATCTCTTGCACCCTCAGGTGAACTCTTTATGAGCATTGGAGTCTCAATCTCAATGAAACCATTGGCATCATAATAGTCCCTGGCTATCTTCGCAACTCTGTGGCGCAGCACCAGTCCGGACTGCATATCAGGCCTTCTCAGATCCAGATACCTGTATTTCAGCCTCATAGCTTCATTTACGCCGGAATCTTCTTCTATTTGCATTGGCGGTGTCTCAGACTTGCTGAGGATTCTAAGTTCAGAGGCAATTATCTCTATCGCGCCTGTCTTCATTGACGAATTGGTCGCCTCAGGGCCTCTCATTGCAACTTCTCCGACAACAGCAAGCACAAACTCATTGCGTATGGCCTCAGCTTTCTCAAACAGCTCCCCGTTAGTTACACTGTTGAAAACAATCTGAACCAGACCTGTTCTGTCACGCAGATCCACGAACAACAAGCTGCCAAGATTTCTTCGTTTATGAGCCCATCCCATAACAACCACTTTTTTGCTCAGATCCGCCTCACTGAGCTCTGTACACCTATGTGTCCTTTTTAACCCGAAAATTGTCTCACCCATATAGTCAACTCCTATATCGAATTATTTTATCTGTAATCAATCTATAAACTCTCTTAACATATATCTCTGACTACTTATTCAGCTCTTTATCTGTGCTCCTGGGCAATCTGCACTGATTTTTAAGTCTATCGATAATTGAATCAAGGCTTACGTCCTTCTGATCACCAGATCTCATATCCTTCAGGACACCTTTGCCCGATTCGATCTCATCATCACCAAGCACAATCGTATACAAAAAGCCCTTCTTATCGGCATATTTCATTTGAGACTTAAGACTTCTGCCCATCAAATCAGCCTCGGCGCCAACATTATTGCCGCGAAGATTATATACAAGCTTCTGTGCATACGCCCGCGCACTCTCTCCAAGTGTAGCAATATAAATGTCCATGACCGGCGGTTCATCAAATTGAATGCCACGGCTGTCCAGTTCCATCATAAGTCTCTCAACGCCAAGCGCAAATCCTATACCGGGAGTCGGTGCTCCTCCAACAGCCTCCACGAGCCCGTCATACCTTCCGCCTCCGCATATGGTCCCCTGGGTACCGACATTCTCAGAAACAAATTCAAAAACCGTCTTCGTATAATAATCCAGCCCTCTGACGATCTGAGGATCAACTTTATATTCAATCTCAAGATTATTAAGTCCGGCCTTCAATCCATCAAAATGAATCCTGCACTCATCACACAGATTATCCAGCAGTACCGGAGCGCCAGCCGTATGCTTCTTGCAGCGCTCTTCCTTACAATCAATTATTCTCAACGGATTTTTTTCAAACCGGTTCTTACAATTATCACAAAGCTCTGACAGATGCGGTTTGAAAAAATCTTTCAGCTTCTCATTATAATCAGTTCTACACTTAGGGCAGCCTATACTGTTGATATTCAGCCCGGTCTTACCTATTCCGATCTTCTCAAAAAACATTGAAAGAATGCTGATAATCTCAACATCAACATCGGGACCATGAGAACCGAAAGCTTCTACACCAAACTGGTGGAACTCCCTATAACGTCCCTTCTGAACATTCTCATATCTGTAGGCACTAATATTGTAAAACAGCTTTACCGGCTGCGGAATCGATCCCATGCCGTTTTCTATGTAACTTCTGACTACTCCGGCAGTACCCTCCGGTCTTAGCGTAATGCTTCTGCCTGCCTTATCATTAAAGGTGTACATTTCCTTCTGAACAATATCAGTAGTGTCACCGACACCCCTCTGGAAAAGCTCCGTATGCTCGAAAACCGGTATCCTTATCTCTTTGAAGCCAAAACGCTCACAGAGCCTGGCAAAAGCATTCTCTACATACTGCCACTTATAAATCTCCGAAGGAAGAATATCCTTGGTTCCCTTTGGTGCCTGGTTGAACATAGCTACCTCCTGTTTTCTGAACCTGTTATCTAAACCTGTTTTCTGAACCTGTTTTTCTTTTATCGCTAATATTACTTCAATTATATTGCAAATGCAATATACCTGTTATTCTTTTTCTCATAACCGATGTCGGAGTGAGGCCCGTGCCCCGGATAAACAGCAAGTCCATCCTCCAACTCCATCAGTCGTTGCAGCGACTGTGTCAACTGCCGGCTGTCACCTGCACCAAGATCGGTTCTGCCGACACCTCGCCTAAATAAAGTATCCCCGGTGAACAGGCAGCTGCCGCCAACCTCCGCTCCAGGTATAATCTCTGTGGCCTTGATACACATGCTTCCGGGCGTATGACCCGGTGTGTGAATAAACTCCAGCTTGATACCACCTGACTTCAAGGAATCGTAATTTCCAATCTCCAGTGTATCACGGTCCCTGACAGTAATATCTGCTTCCTTATACATCTTATCACTGCCAAACATCACAGAACCATTCAGCACTTCATCCAGCAGCAGCGTCGCATCCTTCTCATGGATCACTACCTTGCCCCCACATGCCTCCTGAAGCTCGCCCACATAGAAAATATGATCGATATGTCCATGTGTTAGTATAATATATTTCAATGTCAGTTTATTCTCTTTTAGGATCCGCGCAATCACACCCATTTCAACGCCCGGATCAATCACAACTGCCTCACCGGCAATACCGAGAACATAGCAGTTTGACTGCAGCATCCCCGTATCCAGCTTTCTAAAAAACAAAGCATTACCCTCCTACTGCTTATTCCTCGTCACCTCAAAAACTCCATCTACCTTTTTAAGTCTCTTTATAATTTTATCCAATTGTTCAGTATCTATAATTTCAAGTGTCAGATTTATAATCGCGATCTGATCCCGTGTCGTCCTTGCGTTCATTGCCTTGAGCGGAATTTTCGCCTCTGCGGTGGTATTGGTCACCTCCATCAGCAGCGATGTCCTGTCATTTGCCATAACCGTTATATCCGCTTTATAAGCTGTATTGATGGAAGTATACCACTGTACCTCAATCAATCGCTCGTCCTCTCCGCGGTTGCCGGAAACATTCGTACAGTCGTTCCTGTGAACAGAAACGCCCCTGCCCCTGGTGATATAACCAATAATCTTATCGCCGGGCACTGGATTGCAGCATCGTGACAACCTGACAAGACAGTTATCTATTCCCTTGACAATAATGCCATTTTCCGGAATAGTCTTACGCTTTTTATCCTTTTCCTTCTCCTGCTTGGCCAGCAGCTCCTTTTCCAATTCCTCAATCTCATCGGGCTTCAGAGTCTTCTTGTACTCTTCCTTGAGCTTTGCGATGATCTTGCTTGCACCGATGCCGCCATATCCCACAGCCGAGAACATGTCCTCAAGAGAATTGAAATTGTACTTCTTCAGCATCAGATCTACCCAGTCGCTCTTGAAAAGCTGATTGTAAGTTATACCCTGCTTTTTAAGTTCCCGGTCGATGCTTTCCTTGCCCCGAAGTATGTTTTCTTCCCTGTTTTCCTTTTTAAACCACTGGTTGATCTTGTTGCGCGCCTGAGAGCTCTTGACAATCTTAAGCCAGTCGCGGCTGGGTCCATGGACGTTGCCGGATGTCATTATCTCAACAATATCGCCATTTTTTAGCTCATACCCAAGCTTCACCATCTCGCCATTGACCCGTGCACCCATCATCTTGTTGCCGATAGCGCTGTGAATCGAATACGCGAAGTCAATAGGATTGGATCCTACGGGCAAATTAACAACATCGCCCTTTGGTGTAAATACAAAAACTTCATCCGCAAATAAATCTATTTTTACCGTCTCTACAAACTCATTGGCATCTCTGGCCTCTTTCTGCCATTCCAGCATTTGCCGCAACCAGGCCATCTTATTATCCAGTTCATTTTTACCGGAAGAGCCTTCCTTATATTTCCAATGTGCCGCAATACCAACCACTGCTACCTTATGCATGTCCCAAGTCCTGATCTGGACCTCGAAGGGATGCCCTGCATGACCTATCAGCGTCGTATGCAGTGACTGGTACATATTTGGTTTTGGCATTGCAATATAATCCTTAAACCTTCCCGGCATCGGCTTGTATAGCTCATGTACCAGACCCAGCACAGCATAACAATCCTTGACCGAATTCACTATGACCCTTACAGCAAACAAATCATATATTTGATCAAGTGTCTTATTCTGTTCCTCCATCTTACGATAAATACTGTAAAAATGCTTCGGACGACCGTCGATCTTTGTCTCGATCCCTAATTCCGTCGTACGTAGCTTGATTTCATCCTTAATCTGTGCAATATAAGCTTCGCGTTCTCTGCGCCTTGTTGATATTTTGTCAACCAGGTCATAATACTCCTTGGGATGAAGATACCGCAGACAAACATCCTCCAGCTCCCACTTCACCTTTGAAATACCAAGCCTGTGCGCCAGCGGAGCATAAATCTCCAGTGTTTCCCTGGCCTTCTCCACCTGTTTATCCGGCGGCATATATTTAAGAGTGTGCATATTATGAAGGCGATCCGCCAGCTTGATGAGAATGACCCTGATATCCTTGGCCATGGCCATGAACATTTTTCGAAGATTCTCAGCCTGCTGCTCTTCTTTGGTGGTATAGGGTATTTTATCCAGCTTTGTCACACCATCAACAAGCATTGCCGTATCATCGCCGAACATCCCTTTGATTTCGTCATAGGTGCAGTTGGTGTCCTCCACAGTGTCATGAAGTAAACCTGCAATAATCGTTGTGGAATCGAGTTCCAGGTTGGCCAGGATATGGGCAACCTCAACAGGATGGCTGATATACGGCTCACCGGACTCTCTCAATTGACCCTCATGCGCACTTGCCGCCATTTTATAGGCCTTCTCAAGCAGCGTAAAGTCACAATTAGGATTGTATTCTTTTATCTTTGCGACAAGCTTATTATACCTGTTGTCCATCCATCGCCTCCGTCAATACTCTACCGGTTCGCAACCCGTCAGCTGCAACCCGTTATCTGGAGCAACCCGTCAGCTGCGACCCGTTCCCTTGCTCCTCAGAACTCGACAATAGAACTGATATTGTAGCCCTGAAGCCTATCCCTGCCGTGTAAAAATGTCAG
>JAEYRF010000184.1 GCA_023409615.1 Bacillota bacterium
CTAAATACAACTCTGAGTTGGGGAAAATACCCCGGCGCTGTTAGCTATAAGCTGATATTATCTGATAACAGCGAGCTTATAAACCCAATTGTAAGTACGAATGTTACGGAAACCTCTTACCAGCTTAACGGGCTTGACCCTAGTACAACCTATTACTGGAAGGTGATACCCAGTAATGATATCTCGGATACATCATCGATATTCAGCTTCACCACCGAATATATACCGGAATCCTTCGCTCTTCTATACCCGGCAGATCATGCCGAAGATCAGGAAGCTTCACCTAAGTTTACCTGGAGCGCCTCGGAATACGCAACCTCCTATACACTTGTGGTAGCGGATAATGAAAGCTTTATAAGCCCCATATACAACCAGGGGGTAGGGAGTGATCTATCAAAACAGATCAGTGGTCTTGACTATAATACCACCTATTATTGGAAGGTCATAGCTCATGGACCGGGAGGAAGTGCTATATCTAACGACGGCTATCGTACTTTCAGTACAAAATCGGATCCCGGAGTCCAACCAGGGAACTTTAGCCTGAAAGGACCTGATGACAAGGCCAAAGGAATGCTTACTGATGTTACACTGCATTGGAGCAGGGCCAATGATGTAAAAGAGTATACACTGGTGGTTTCACAAAACCCAGATTACAACATGCCAATAGTTGACACTGTCATAACGGATAATTTGTATACTTTATCAGGTCTCGCATACGGTCAGACCTATTACTGGAAGGTTACGGCCAGTAATGCCAGTGGATCTACGGAGGCCATCAATAATGGCTATAGTTTCACTGTAAGAAACTTTTACCTTGTTGAAGCTGAGCATATGGCTTTAGGCAAGGTTGGTAATGCGGGATCCGGCTTTGGACTTACCAAGCTTTCAGGGGCCAATGCATCCCCTAATGACAGTGTGGCGAACAATGCCATCAGGCTCAATGGAAATGGCACAACAGGGTCCGCCAGCTTTAATTTCGCAGGTGCAGACGGATTATATGATATTAAAGTATGGTACTACGATGAGAATGACGGTGATAACACCAATAAATTATTCGTAGGCGAAGCTCTGGCAGACGAGTGGACTGCGAATGCCAACCTTGGGAGCGCAGATCCCAATGCGCAGACAAGAACAAGCAGAACCATGACAGGTGTATCCTTAATAAATAATGATGCAATCAGGCTTGAGTCGACGGCTGTTATGAAAAACGGAGCTTACAATGAATGGAGCCGTACTGACAAGATGGAGCTTACCAGTACCCTACGATCGCATGTCTTTGAACCTGTAGATGACAAAGCCATCTATGCAGGTCAGACTCTTATATTTGATGTAAATGCTGCCAGTGGTACAGGTAATGATTTAACCTACAGCTCTCCAAATCTTCCTGACGGCGCAACCCTTGATAAGGATACGGGTGCATTTGTCTGGATTCCCAGCAAGGCAGGAGCCTATACTGTGACATTCACTGCCAATGATAACATGATTTCAAACACCTTGGATGTTAATATCTCAGTGGTTGACTTTCCGACCGAAGAAGAGCCTGGATTACCTGATGAGTTTGAGATTACTTCACCATCTGCCGGAGCTCAGGATCAGCCTTTCAGCTTCACTTTGACATGGGAGACCTCCCCGGGTGCAGATTACTATAGGGTAGCTATCTCCAAATACAAAAAATTTCATAAGGCTGATTTCGAAACCACGGTAACAAGCAATTCCTGTCTCGTTTCAGGGCTCACCCACAATACCACATACTATATAAGAGTTACTGCAGTTAATGAATGGGGTGATACTGAAGCAACTAATAATGATATCACTTTTAGAACAGGTAAAAAATGAAGCAGTATAGCGCCTCGAAGGAAAAACTTCGAGGCGCTACCATACGATTATACAAAATAAGATAGAAATTACAATTCATTTGAATGGAGACTAGAGTATATGCAAGTGTGCGTAAACCATTTGGGCTTTAAGCCTGAAGACAGCAACAAACATGCAATAATATGGGGGAACGGGTCATATGAAAGCTTCCAGATAGTGGATTTGGGTTTTGAAGGGTATAATGAGAAACATGCAAATCCCAAGACAAATCTTGTCGCGTACAAAGGAAAGCTTTTGAAGAAAACTTATCAGTGGGGTGAATACTATATCGCCGATTTTTCTGATTTTAAAGCGCCGGGTATCTATTTAATATCATTGGACAATGAACATAATTCCGTGCCCTTTGAAATCAGAGAGGATGTTTATTCAAGAACTTTAAGAAAGGCTTTTGATTATATCCATATACAAAGATGCGGCCAGGCTGTTCCAGGCTATCATGAAGCCTGCCATCTGGATGACGCAGTTGAAAGGGAGTCAGGAAAACACTTTGATACCACCGGGGGCTGGCATGATGCCGGAGATCTTAGAAAATGGGTCCAGCACACGCTGCTATTAGGTATTTCCATCGCACAGCTGAAACGACATAAAAATCCCGACTGGTTTACTTTTAACCAGAATGAGGGAGATTTGCTTGATGAGCTGCGATGGGGGAATGCCTACTTCTTAAAAATGCAGGATGAAGACGGGCTGATATGGCATGATGTAGGCGGCGGTCTGAATGGCGATAACAGTGATAACCGATGGACAGATAATATTATTTTGTCGGGCGACGAAAGACATATCTCTAAAAAGTATTTACCGGCTGTGCAATGGCGTTTTATTATGTTTGAGGCCATGCTTGCGGAGATCTTTAAAGAAGCGGACCCTCGGTATTCAGACCGATGCTTTGAGGCTGCACTGAAAACCTATACGTACATGAGCTCTCAACACAGCCTTCAAATAAATGCAGTTGCTTGGTCGGTTTTAGCTTTAATTGAGCTTTGCAGGTTTTCAACCGAGTCTACTCTTATCAAAAAGCTTGAGGCTGAAATTGGCAATCTTCTGTCCTTTCAGGAAAAGGAATTTATTTTTGATCAGAATCAAATCAGAGGGTACTGGTATTCTGATTCCGGTAAAAATGAATTTTATAGGTGGCACGAAGGCTCGGGAGCTCCTATTATTGCGGTAAGCGAGGCCTATAGTTTTCTAGGAGAAGATCATGAACTCGGTAAAGCATGCCATAAAGCCCTTACGCTATATTGCAGAGATTACGTATTACCCATGACGCAGACAAACCCCTTTAGTATGATTCCATATGGTCTCTATGCTCATGAACCCAGCAATGAAAAGTATAGGCCATTGGACGGTATATTGAAATTTAGGTTTTTTTCACCCACAAAATGCGGATTTTATCAAGGCCTTACTGCGCACCTGCTCTCACATGCTGTTGGGTTGACTATGGCCGGGAAGATTATTAAAGATGAAAAAATAGTGGATCTAGCCCGTCACCAGGTTGAATGGGTAATGGGCTGCAATCCTCAAAATTCATGCCTCATGACGGCAGAAGGAATAAACAACCCGTATCCCCATTCAAGATTCTTCGGCCTTATTCCCGGAGGAATAATGAATGGATTTATAGGCGACGAAAATGATGAGCCTGTTCTTGACATGCGGTATACAACGGATTGGAGAACGACGGAATACTGGAGCCCACACACCTGCTTCTACATATGGTATGTTTCTCTTATGGAGTAATGAAAAGCTTTCTATAAGCTAATGATTATAGGATTTTAGACACGATTATAGAATTCTCTATTTAATATTTTTAAGATAGGCGTATAATTGCATGTACATAAGGTACCGAAGGCTCATGATCTCATCTTGAGCATAATAGGCCGCACTTTGGAGTTTCTTCTATGCCCCTTTTCAGGAGCGCAAGCAAATCTGCAATGGTATTTTTCATAACCGTTTCAATTGCATATATGAAAGGAGTCTGACCTATGAAAAAGGTACTGGGGACTTTACTTGCAATTCTTCTGGTTATCTCTTTGACTATCAATGCATTTTTTCCTAATCCAGCATTGGCAGCAGAAAATTCATTTTTGCAGGGAAGCAATCTTGGCGTCTGGGGTGTAAACGGAGATGGGACAATTAATGATTCCTTCATGAGCAACGCTTCTATAAGAACAAAAGCAGGTGCGGTCTTAGGTGTCATGAGATTCCCTTGCCGTAGCTTTAATGCGACCCAGCTTCAATCCATTGCCAATGCGATAAGAAACGCCGGCATTGAGCCTCTGGCCATATTGACGGCAAAAAACCAAAGCACCGCCTTGATGCAGGTCAATGCATTAAAAAATAGCGTAACATATTTTGAATTTGGTAATGAGAATAATTATTTTGATGGTTGGAGCGGAGCAACCTATGCCTCTCATTGGACAAGTGATATACCGGTATTAAGAGCGGCTGCTCCCAACGCAAAATTTGGCGGGCCCGTGGTGAGTCATTTTGACGCAAGCGGAAGCGCGTATATAAGAGACTTCCTTAATGCCATCAAAGGGAATTCAAGCTTGAGGCCGGATTTCATCAGTGCACATGTTTATGCCGAGCATGGGGAGGATACCAGCAATCAGGCCGTTTTAGACAAAGTAAGCAGTCAATGGGGGCCTGGAATAGACAAAATCAAATCAGATGTACAATCCATTCTGGGTGTATCTTTACCGTTGGCCATCACTGAATGGAACTGGGATGCCGCTCCAGAAAACACAAGTGACAACCGGGATATGGATAGCGGATTTATGCATGACTTTACCTTCAAGGTGTTGGATACCTTTAAAGCACGTGGTGTTTGGGTGTCCTGCCAATATGACTTCTCAGCAGGTGCAGGTGGGGGATATCTTGATATGGTAACCACGGGAGGGGTCAGTAAGCCTCAATATAATGAATTTATCAATTGGAAAAATGCCAATCCTCCCGGATCTACACCAACTCCAACACCAACTCCCGGCGGGTCATCCATGGAGGCTGAGGACATGGCTCTCACAAGCTATGTAGTTAATACCAATACTTCGGCTTCTGGTGGGGAGCTTATCAAGCTCAATGGTAGCGGAGTAACCGGTAATGCTCTTTATAACTTCAACGGCAGTACCGGGACCTATAATATCAAAGTGCATTACTATGACGAAAATGATGGTCAAGCCACATATAAGCTGTATGTGGGTGGAACGGTTGTCGACCAGTGGACTGCGAACCAGAATTTGGGAAGTGCAGATCCAACCAGTGCTACCCTCACCAGCAGGACCAAAAATGGGGTGTCTGTATCAAACGGTGCTCAGATAAAAATAGAGGCAACTCAGAATGCTGAAGAATGGGGGCGTGTGGATAAGATTGAGCTTACCCTTTCAGGAGGTTCTACACCAACACCAACGCCGACACCTACACCGAGCAATACAACCGTCAGGTATGAGGGAGAAAATGCAACCGGCAACAGTGAGGTTAAGACATGGCCAAGTGGATATTCAGGAAGCGGAATAGGTGTCAAATGGGGTAACGGAGCCATGACCTGGAGCAAGAATTTTGCCGGTGGAACTTATACCTTCACGGTGCGCTGCAACGACTATAATGGGACCCAGACCTTCAAAGTTCAACTGGATGGTGTTGACATAGGGGGATCATTTACAATGAGTGCGGGAGACAAGTCGTGGAAGGCTTTTACAGGAAGCTTCGGAAATGTTTCGGCAGGTACGCATACAATAGGGGTCTACTTTACCAGTGATGGCTCAAGTGTTGATCTTTACTGTGACTATATTGATGTAACAGGGCCGTAACAGCTATTCAGGTAAAGACTCGGGAATTGTTTCCCGGGTCTTTTTTAATAGAGAAGCAATTATCCATAGAATATCAAACGTATTTGTAGAATCCTTTATTTTATAGATTTGATGCAATTACTATAATGGAATAAATGTATGACAGATGGTTTTGAGCTGGACAGAAAGGATGAGAAGGAACATGAAAGCAGTGGTTGTGGTTGAGCCGGGTAAACTGGTTATAGAGGAAAGACCCATGGTATCTGCACCCGATGATACGGAAGTTGTCGTGAGAATCAAAGCGGTGGGCATATGCGGTTCGGATTCCCATATTTATCATGGAAGATCAGCTTTTGCAACCTATCCCAGAATAATCGGACATGAAATGGCCGGTGAAGTCTACCAAATGGGGGCCCAGGTAACAGGCCTGAAGTCTGGAGATAAGGTAGCAATAGACCCTGTGGTTTCCTGTGGTCGCTGTTATGCATGCAGGATAGGAAGACACAATGTCTGCAGCAGCGTTAAGGTTCTAGGCGTGCATCTGGACGGAGGATACAGGGAGTACATAAAGGTGGATGCCGGCAATGTATACAAGCTGCCTGACAATATATCATGGGAGCATGCCACAACGGTTGAACCTTTCAGTATTGCGGCAGAATCCATAAGTAGGGGTCATCTTTCACCGGATGACAATGTTTTAATTTGCGGTGCGGGACCCATCGGCCTAGTTGTACTTCAGGCTGTCAAAAGAATTGGGGCTCGTGTCATCATAATGGATATTTTAGATAGCAGGCTGGAAAAAGCTTTGGATATGGGTGCAGATGTGGTGGTCAATACTAAAAAAAGTGATCTGGAAAAGGCTGTCATGGACTTTACAGGAGGAGAAGGCGTCAATGTTATATTCGAGGCCACCGGTAATATCAATATCTTTGAGCTTTGCATTTCAAAGTTGGTTTCTCAGGCAGGCCGATTTGTTGTCCTGGGGTTTCCCTCCGAGCCTGCGAAAATTGCTCCTATTGATATCATGAAGCGCGAGCTGGATATTGTAGGCTCAAGACTGAATCTGAAAAAGTTTCCGGAGGTCATACAATGGTTTAAGGCAAAGGAGGTAGATCCGTCTAAAATTATATCCCATATCTTTCCCTTAGATAAAATACAAGAAGCTTTTGATTTATCGGATAAAAACCCCGAAGAGGTTTGTAAAATAGTGCTGACAGTCTAGAATTCACATGAGAAAGGATG
>JAEYRF010000236.1 GCA_023409615.1 Bacillota bacterium
ATATCCGCCTCCTTTTTATTTTTGCTTGCAACCATCCATATACCGCCAACCACCAATAACACTAATCCAAACCAATAACCGTTTCGTAAACCAGGCAAAAAGCTTACCGCCGCAAAAAGTGCAAAGCCCAGCGTCCAGCCCCCCATAACTGTTGTTACGGTAACATCCTTTGCTTTGGGCAAAAGCGCTGCTGTCAGCCTCCGAAGAAAGCCGTTTTGTGTCAGCGCCTTTGCAGATAGAGCAAAACCTGCAATGCAGACCATTGTGTTTTGCAGATTTGAAGAAACCATCAGGTTGCAGACAATCAGAGCGGCGCCCATACCAGAGAGCAACGGCGCCAGTGTCTTTTTTTCACTTTTTATGGCTGCAGTCATTTTCCCGATACCGCCTTTTATACTCGAAAACATCCCTTTATTGGTAATGATCTGAGCAAACAGAGCAGCTACCACCCCTTTGCCTATGCTGCCCCCAATCAGACTGCCTTGAGCGGCGGTAAGCCATGAAAGCACCCGGATAGGCATTGGGAAGACTTCCAATGCTATAAGAATATTAACCACCAGCCAGACCACCGCAAGTGCAATGACTATACGTAGTCGCTTTTTATCCCGCAGAGTCCGCTTAAAGCCCGCAGCCAAACCTCTGAATCCGCTTTTCAACAAAGCCGGCAAGGTTTCTCCGGTAAAGTCACCTATGTCGGGTATAAACTCCAAGGGCAGTGTAAGCTCTCCAGCCATCTGATAAGTGGGGGTTACACTGGAGGATATACTTTTCACATAGGCAGCTTCCCTGTTTTTGGGCTCGGTGTTCATTTCTTCATCGGCCTTTATTAACACTCTCTTATTATTCGGTGTTGCCTGATCCGGTCGCGTTCCAGTTTCCTCCGGTATAGGGCAAGCATTTGCACCGCACTTTGCACAGAATTTTGCGCCCTCATTCAGAGATGAGCCGCAGCTTCCGCAGAATTTACCCATAATACTCACTCCTCGTAATCATGTGATTTATTGTGTTACCATCCGCTGATGCCTGCCTTTACACCGGTTTCATGCCACAGTTTTTGCGCTTGCGTGGCATCCAAGTCTTCAGAAGACGTTGACATCTGCAGGTCGTTGTTGAGTAAAGATGAATTGATGAACTTCCTTGGTCAGGTAAAGTACAGCTTCTGCCTGACTCCCTGAGTGAAGTGAATGGACTCATTTCTGTGCGTTGATGATTCCCCAGGCTTTGTTATTGAAGTCCAGCATTGTGGCCGAAAAGGATAGCCCGTCTGGTGAAAAGGTAAAGTCAGAGCCAGCAATATTTGCTTTCCCTGTAGACCGCACAAAATAGCTATTGTTGATATATGTGCTCTCAGTTTTGTCATTCGAGCAAACAATCTTGTAATACGCTCCGTCCCCGAAATCCTTTTCATAGGTAACAACAGTAGTTACATCGATATCAGCGCCTGTTTCAGCTACGTTTAGAACGCCTTTATAGGTTCCTGAATAGTCCATTTTTTCAACCGCCATCCTGACCTTGACGTCAAAGCTGCCAGAGGTTCCTTCCTCTGCTTTGGAGGTGACGGTCACAAGATATACACTCTTGTTGTCGACGGAATCTTTGAGCCCGGTCAGCGAGCTGCCGCAGTCTTTTACTTTTCGGCCTATTGCTGAGAGCACTGTGATGGAAGCACCTTTACATTCTACCTTTGGGTCGATTCCGTCAGGGAGTTTTTTGAGCTCATCGGAGTCTACCGAAATGGCAATTAGTCGGCATCCCTGACCGTTCATGGTAACGGATTCCGAGCCGAGAACTAACTCATTACCATCTGACTTCTGTGCCTGCTCATCCGCGTCGGGAATGCTCAGCTTCAGGGTAGTACCTACGTCAGTGCCGTAAACGCCGGTGCTGAGATTTTTATGGAGATTATATGTGCCTTCTTGTCCCACTTGACCGGATGAGAGTGCTGTGTAGTAATCGTGCGCCCAGCCGGAAGGGTTGCCTACTGCTGAAATCAGTGCTTCTTGAGTGCCGCCGTTTTCGTAAACAGTCTTGATCCAAGCATCGCTGCCCTGCTTTTTACAGAGGAAGGATATCAGCGACGAACGGGCATAGCCATCCTGAGCCGTATCCGTGGTGGGTAATACGCTGGTAAACTGACGCTCAAAGTACTGTGAGGTGAGGGATGTATAGGTGACACCTTTTGCACTGGCCTCATAGTAGGAGGCGGTTGCTTCGTCGATCCAGTTGCTGCCGGCAAAAAGGCCTGTATAACAGCCCTGTACATAATGGAAAAACTCATGCCATAGCAGCGGATTAAGGGAGCCCGCTGCATATTTATCGGTGAAATTGCTCACGTTCAGGGTGATGTCTCCATACAGCGAGTGATAAGAACCCTCATCATTGATCTTCTTGACCAATACGTTCATGGGGAAATCATTCTCGTCATACTGATATCCAAGTACCTTATATTTTTCGTATGTCGCCTCAAGGTCATTGAGAATAGCTTCTCTACCCGAAGAACCCACTATATTATGAAAAAATTCGTCATTGACCTTCATGGGATAATAGAGCATGAAATGTCCGTCATCCTCGAAGTAGCTGACGTTTGTGAACAATCCGCACTTTAGAGAAATGGAAGTCTTCATTTTATTGGGTGTGGCGGTGCCTTGGCTTGCGCCCATGTACAGCGGTGCTTCTACCAACTCTGATGGTATGAAACTGGCACTGGCAGCTCCGTCAGCAACCTCGGCGGGGAAATAGAAATACTCCGTTCCTACACTGCCGCTATCGTATTCGCACTCGACTCCAAGGCCGACTAGTAGGACTTCTTCTGGTGTTCTGGTGTAGTCTTTGGAAACGGGAATGGTGACAGTCACAAGCTCACCATATGCTTCGGTTAGCGTCAGCTCATATAGCTCAGAGCACAGGCCGTTTTCCGTTTCGGTGTTGGTGGCTTTTGTGGTTTGCATTGATGCGGAATCTCCATCAGGTACACTGTTTTTGCCAAAGTTAATGGTGGTGCCATTCAGATCAATCATGCCGTTTTCCACTGATACAGACTTGGATGACTCCTTTGGCTTAATCTTCAAAGAACACGCACCTAGGCTACTTGTTGTAAAAGCAATAGTAATAATAACAAGCAGGATTGATCGTAACATTTTCATCATCGTATTTAGCTCCTTTTAATTTCAATTTCAAATGAGGTCAAGCCCCCATACCCCTAGCCCCCACCAAGGCTTTTTGCAAAAGTAAAAAGAGCTGCAAGGAGGGGGACTGTAACATTGTTCAAAGCTGTTTTGGACTGCCTGTGTTACCAACCGCTAACTTCCGCATGTACCCCGGTTTCGTGCCATATTTTATGTGTAATTTCCACGACGCTCTGCCTGTCGGTCATGCCATGCAGTAGCTCAACGCTTAACTTATTGTCATCAACCCCGAAGGTCAGGTAGATATGCTCCCTATCCATCCGTACATTTTGTAAACGAATTCCGCGTATCCCTTCGCAGCCCCATTGATAGACCCTGTCTCCCAGAAGTAGACCGAAGGTGGATACCACAGTTTTTTCCATCATCTTTTCACTAGCGCAATTTTCTTTAGTGACGATGGACGAAGGAACAATTAGAATGCTATTGTCACAAATCAATCCAGCCGCATAAAGCAGGCTGTTTTGCCGGTATAAAAGGATTAGTGAAGATATGCCGGCAGCGGCACATACAATTGCTGGCAACGACTTTTGAATGGAAACGAACAGCACTGTCAGAAGAATACTGATTGCTGAAAGCACAGCATATATATTCCAGACTTTCTTTATGGCTTTCACCGCTAGCTACACCTCCTACCTCTATTGTCATAATAGTAAAATAGGAGGCCGCTGTCATCGTCCAAAAGTCTGATTTTCACAAAATAGCCCCTCATACTTTAGTATGAGGGGCCTTCCAAGAATGGCTTATATGACCTTTTTGAGCTATGTAGCGGCTTGATTCTTCAAGAGGGTACTTATTAGTTCCGCCCGGCTGCTAACATCGTACTTGTAGAATATATTTCGCACATGCGTCTTAACGGTGCTTTCTGTGATGAACAATTCGGCTGAAATTTCCTTGTTGGATTTCCCTGCAAGAACGAACTGTAATACACCACGCTCACGCTCGGTAAGAGGCTCTATCAGTTTCGTAAGAAAAATCACCTCATCCTGTTGTTTTTTGTCCATGCGGTCATACGCATTCAGGTATGCATTATTTTTCAGCAATATTACAAGCTGCTGGTTTAAGGGTGGCAAAATTACAAGAGTGATACATACCACCGACAGCGCTATAACCGCAACCTCGGCCCCGGAGAGTTCAATCGAGGTAATACTTACTCCAAGCACATCACCGAGCAGTACTCCAAGTACGTTAGCAGAGAGACCGATCCCGAATACCTTTACAGGGTTTGATGTGTAGTCAAGTGTTTCACCAATGATACTCCACCAAAACAGGTCGAATATGCCACATGCCCCAAGCATTAGGGTATCCACCACCAGATAATCTGTGGTGCCGCGCCCAAGCAGCATGAAGGAAATGAAGGCAGCAATAATCATGCCCATACCAACATATAGAAATAATGAACGATGTACTTTGATTTTAAACGGAAGATTTCGCACGAAAGCAAGAGTTAGTATGTACGGAACGGCCCAATACCAACTAACCAAACCCGTCAAGTGATCAAATGCAGGATTGATGACTTGATACATAAGTCCCGAGTTGATCGTTATGACAGTAACAAACAAGAATAAGACCACCATAGGTTTTTTTATATCGTCGAAAGATTTACTCCTGATTTTCTGCAGAGGTACTTGCGTCGGATTGGCAGGCAGCATCCATGTGAGCGCACCACCTATGATAAGACATATAATTGAGAGCATCAGGCCAATAATGTGAGATACATTCATAGCCACAACATTGATGGCGATCATAATCATATTTGAGAAAATAAGCACATCAGCACAGGTTTTTATACGCTCGTTTTTTGGTGTTAATGTTTTGAGAAAGTATCCCCATGCAGCAACTGCAATACCTCCTGTAAATCCAGCTATAATCAATCCAAACAGCCATAGAGCTGATGGTGCAAAGAAGAATGGTACAGTGCATATCAGGCAGACCGCCATACTTCCTGTCATTGCAAGCTTTGACACCCTCCTTGACTTAATAAAATAGCCACATGAAAACAGTCCGGCTAAATGAGCAATGATTGCGGAAAGTATATATGGTTCTGTCTGAGCGTCAAAAACGTCAATAATTTTGTACAGTACTTGTCCCTCGAACAGGAAAGACAGCAGATAAGCAAACAGGAATGAAAAGGCTGCAACAGACAATACACGTGTATTTCTGAATATTTTGTTCACCTTTGCTATGCCATCTGTCATGTAAAGTACCTCATCTCAGTGTTGTTTTTTTATAAAATTATTATAACGGCATAGAGACATAATTACAAATTACATTTGCTGTCTTGTGTATTACCGCACGTCTTGAAGCCGGTATACCAAGGTTCCTGGAAACAATATGGCTTCTGATGCGGTATCCCGCATCAGAAGTAATTATACTTTTACTTTCGAGTTCCGCAAGTATGCTGTTCATAATGTACCTTCACACCTTGTGCTGCCTTTAAATGTGATTTTTATTCATTACGCTTTTTATTCCTGTCCTCATCCACCAGCTTTGCTCTTTTTAGCTTATCGCTGCCAAAGCGCGATCTTATAGCATCTATTGCCCTCTCCAGATTCTCCTCACGTTTAATTTCATCGGGCATATCCTCATTTACATCAAAAAAAGACAGCTGATCTGGCAGGTCCTCTTCAATATTTGATAATCCAATACCCAGAAGACGAACAGGTTTTCTGCTGTCCCAATTCACCTCCAGCAGTTCACATCCAGCTTTGTATATCTCCTTCGTCAGATAAGAAGGTGCAATTGTTTTTTGGCGTGTAATCGTTTTGAAATCACCATATCTGATAACGATAGAAACTGTTCTGCCCTTGAAGTCGTATCTCCTGGCTTCCTCACCGACCTCCTCAGCAAGCCGCAGCAGTACTGACCTGGCAAATTCAATATCCGATGTATCCTTTGACAGCGTGGTAGTACGGCCGATAGATTTCGATTCATATTTCGGATGCGGTGTCACAGGAGATGGATCAATCCCGTTTGCCAATCTATTCAGTTCATTTCCATACTTGCCGAAACTGCTCTCCAACGTAATCAGATCAGTGTTTGCGAGTTGCCCGATTGTCATGATACCGATTTCATTCAGCCTTTTTTCAGTCTGTTTGCCGATCCCATACATTTCTCTGACCTTAAGAGGCCACAATTTCTGTTTTACATCTCTTTCCCAGAGTTCTGTAATACCTAAAGGCTTCTTAAAATCGGAAGCCATTTTCGCCAGGAATTTATTCTCGGAAATGCCAATAGAACACCAAAGATCCAATTCATTTCTGATCTCATCCATGATACGGCCGGCAATCTTCAAAGGCTCGCCGAACAATCCTTCACAACCAGTCAGATCCAGCCATGCTTCATCAATGCTGTTTTGTTGTATAACAGGGGTAAATCGGGAAAGAATCTCCATGACTTCACCTGACTTCTGTTCATATAAGCCATGAGTCGGTGATACCAAGACCAGTCCGGGGCAGATTTTTTTTGCCTCATGGATAAGCATTGTCGTTTTTACTCCGAATGCTCTAGCATCATAATTTGCAGCAAGAATAATACCCGTCCTGTTTTCCGGATTACCCGCTACTGCAGCCGGATGCCCCTTCAACTCAGGATTTCTGGACATTTCGCAGCTAATAAAGAATGCATTCATATCTACAAGAAAAATGACTCTTCTCATAGACCTAGTCATATTAAATCTCGCCTTCCTTCATATAAAAGAAAGTTTTCATCGGTGATAGTAAATAACGGTTTGACATGATAATCTGCTCTGTACTTCCAATAAATAGAACCCCTTCTTTTCGAAGTGCACGGTTGAAATTTGTGTAAATATTGACCTTTGCCTCTTCTGTAAAATAAATCAGCACATTTCTGCATACAATCAAATCACAGCTCTGAGGATATGGATCCTTCAAAAGGTTATGCTGTGAGAATTTAACGCAGTTTTTCACTTCATCCCTAACCGTAAAAATACTGCCTTCCCTGATAAAGTACTTGTTAATAAAGGTAGGTGGCAGCTTTTCCAGGCTTTTCTCACTATACCTGCCGATTTTTGCTTTCTTGATGGCTTCTTTGTCAATATCAGTTGCCAGTATTTGTATTTTATCCAGTGGAATATGCTGATTGAGTACCATTACTAATGTATATGGCTCGTCACCTGTGGAACATGCTGAACTCCATATTTTCAGATCGGTACCTTTTTTCAAAATAGTTGGGAAAACATCATTTTTCAGTACTTCCCACTGTTCAGGATTTCTATAAAACTCTGATACATTGATTGTAAGAAAATTAATGAACTCATTATACCGATCTGTATTGGTTCTAAGCAACTTTATATAGTCATCATATAATTCATATCCGTTTTTCCGAATCAATGAGTCAATCCTTCTTTTCATCTGCTTTTCTTTATATAAGCTCAGGTTAATATCTGACAATTTATGTACTTCAACTTTAAATCCATCATAGTCCATTGCAGATCCTCCCCCCCATAAAGGTGTCTCATTCTCATTATGCAAAAAAACTTTGTATTAATCAAACACTATATTGAAAAAAAGCAAGACCTAAGCCTTGCAATTTTTCAACCGTGTTATATGTGATTGTTTTATTCTTCTTCAGCTTCTTCAGCTTTTTCAACCTCTTCAGTCTTTTCATCTTCTGCAGGTTTTTCAGTCTCTATAGCTTTTTCTGTATCGCCAACCTTTTCAAGCGCATCGGCAATTGTATTTACCAGGTTTTCCTTATGTTCTGTCGGAATCGCTTCTTCAACTGCTGCCTCGATACCGGACTCCTTTACCACATCTTCCTTGACTGGCTCCGCTGAATAACCTACCGGGTCAATAGGGTTGACATCCTTTATACTAAGATTGATTTTCTTCGCTTCCACATTGACTTCAACAATTTTTGCCTCAACTTCCTGACCAATCTTCAGCACATCTCCCGGTTTTGCTATTCTTGCATTGGATATCTGTGAAATATGGACAAGACCATCGAGACCTTTTTCAATTTCTACAAATACACCAAAGGGAACAAGTCTGACTACATTACCCTTTATAATATCTCCGACCTGGTATTTTTCAGAAGCCTTGAACCAGGGATTCTCCTCTTCATTTTTCATGCTAAGTGATATTCTCTTCTTCTCCCTGTCAAACTCAAGTACTGTCGCCTGTACTTTATCGCCAACCTTTAGCACTTCAGAGGGATGTTTCACCTTTGACCATGAAAGCTCAGAGACATGTACGAGTCCATCAACACCGCCAATGTCGACAAATGCACCGAAATCCATCAGGTTCTTGACTGTGCCGTCATATTTTTTGCCGACTTCTATGCTGCCCCAAAATTCACCTTCGTTACGTTCTCTATTATTTGCGAGTATTGCTCTTCGTGAACCAATAATTTTCCTCTTCTGCTTATTAAATTCTATAATTTTAATGGTCACTGTCTGCCTTAAGTACTCAGTCATGTCCTTGACATATCTTTCAGATATCTGGGAGGCTGGTATGAATACTCTGACACCCTTAACAGATGCAACGACACCGCCGTTTGTTATTTCAACAACCTTGCCTGTTACTTCGGTCTGGTTCTCAAAAGCCTCTTCGATTACATCAATGCTCTTGATGGAATCCACCTTTTTCTTGGATAGCATTACGTTGCCTTCGCCATCATTTACTCTGACAATAAATACTTCGATTTCATCACCAATCTTTACATTTGCTTCCGGTTTGAAATCGGGATCGTCAGTATACTCGCCCACCGGGATTATCCCGTCTGACTTGTAGCTAAGATCCACAAAGATTTCAGCATTGTTGTAACCGATGATTTTGCCCTTGACAACTTCACCGCTTCTGAGTGTTACAATCGAACTCTCAAATGCTTCCTCAAAGCTCAGCTCATTCTCCTGTTTATTTAATTCATCCATTTTTTCAATAACCTCCTTGATTATGCGTTCCGGTGTAGATGCTCCGGCTGTAATACCCAGCGTTTTAGTATCCTGTATATTTATCGGCGGCAAATCACCGTACGTCTCAATTAAATAAGTCTTACCGCAGTACTTTTTACAAATTTCAAACAACTTCTGAGTATTTGAACTCCTTTTACTTCCTATCACCAGCATCATATCAGAAATTCTTGCGATTTCTGCTGCTTCTTCCTGCCTGCTGTTGGTCGCATTACATATTGTATCAAATTTTAAGATGTTTTTGCATTTTTCTTTTAATTTATCATAAATACTTTCGAATTTTTCCTTTGTTATCGTTGTCTGTGCTACCAGACAAATTGGGCCATCCATGCATGGAAACATTTCCAGTTCTTCAGCATTGTCTGCTATAAAAGCTTTATTTTCACACCATCCGTTGATCCCTTTTACCTCCGGATGATTCTTATCTCCTGCTATCACAATTGTATAGCCCTGCTTATGCTTTTCGCTGACCAGTGTATGTATTTTATTAACATAGGGACAGGTCGCATCAACGATTTCCAGTTGACGGGCTTCTGACTCTTCATATATATCGGGTGAGACACCGTGAGCCCTTATAATTATTTTCCCACTGTTGCCAGCCTCACTTACACTGGAAATCTCATTCATCCCTTTTTGTTTTAAATCATCAACTACCTGTTCATTATGAATGATTGAGCCCAACATGTAAATATTATCTTTTCTTTCTCTCAGCAGATTATATGCAATATCTACAGCATTGTTCACGCCAAAGCAGAAACCTGCTGTTTTTGCAAGAATGATTTTCACGTTCCTACCTCCGAAAGTGAATACACTCTCTTAATAATATTTCTGCTTATTTCAGTCAATTCTTCCTTAGTCAGCTTTCTGTCACTCTTTTCTACAAACAACGGTTCTCCATAAATGACTATCATTTTACTGAATATCTTATAATTGCCGCGAACAGTTGCCGGTATAACCGGAACACCTGCTTTTGATGCAATCATTGCCGCACCGGATTTTATTCTGATCGTCTCGATCTTGGAAGGATCGATCCTTGTCCCATGGGGAAATATACCGACTATCTTATTCTCTGAAAGAAGCTTATACGCATGCTTGATTGACTCAACATCTCCTGTTCCTCTTTTTACAGGGAAACCTCCAAGCTTTCTGATTAAGAATGCTAAAACAGGGTTTTTGAAAAGCTCCTCCTTTGCCATCCAATATATCCATCTTTCCAGCTTAATACCAAGAAAAAACATATCGAGCATGGAATTGTGATTGGCACAAAGAAGCGCCGGCCCTTCTGCCGGTATATACTCCCGGTTAATTACTTCAACTCTGAAGAAAAGCTTTAATATTATTAATGTGATAATTCTCGCGAAACTTCTCATTACGAAGCACCATTCATTCGTTTTTATTTTTTAATATAGGTCAAAATTGTTTCGACAACCTGAATCGGATTCAGATGGGTCGTATCAATCTCCAATGCATCCTGAGCCCTGGATAAAGGTGCAAATGCCCTTGTACTATCATTTTTATCTCTATAGGCAATGTCATTTCGCACATCGTCAAATGATGATGCAGGCATTCCCTTTTCCATCATCTCATCAAATCTTCTTTTTGCACGTTCATCCAGTGAGGCTGTAAGAAAAAACTTATACGAGGCGTTTGGTAAAACGTATGTCCCAATATCCCGGCCATCCATTACCACATCATTATTAGCTGCTATTTGTCTCTGCAGTTCAACGAGTTTGAGCCTGACCGCAGGTATTACAGCAACATTTGATGCACCAATAGATACTTCAGCAGTTCTTATATCTCCTGAAACATCTTTCCCATCCAGATATATCCTTTGATCGCTTCCCTGATATTCAATCCTGATATCTATATCTTTGACAAGTGCAACAAGTCCTGACTCGTCCTTTGTATCGATGCCGGACAAAATTGCCTTCAATGCAACAGTTCGGTACATAGCTCCTGTATCCAGGTATATGATGCCTAATTCTTTAGAAATCGCCTTGGCCACAGTGCTCTTTCCCGCACCAGCCGGTCCGTCAATCGCAATATTGATCCGTGTCAAGAAGTTAATCCTCCATAGTTTTTACTTATGTAAATCAGGTCTGAGAACCTTTGCTTCCTTCATATAAATATATTTCAAATCATCATTTTCTTTTTCAGTATTAAACTGTATCAAAGCTCTGATACATTGCTTCAAGCTTCCCGGAACATCAATCTCATGCATACTCATCATCGCAATCCTGTCCCAGCCAAGCTGCCTTGCAGCAACTGCCGGAAATACGGCGTTCAGATCTGTCGTCATAGAAAAAAGTATACTGATGATATCCTGTTTCATTATGCCATTTTGTTTAACCATTTCCAGAAGCAGTTCACTGGTTGCATCAAGTATTTCCTGCTTATCATTAGCATTTACTGTTGTTGCCCCTCTGATTGCCCTAACCATCGCTGAACCCTACCCTTTCAAACTACCCTGTGCCCTAGTCCAATCGCAACTTCATTAAGGTGAAGCAGGCCGATTCCAAAGTATATAGATACACTGATATGATCCTTATACCTTGCGATACCGATCTTTCCGCCCACATTCAGGCCTAAGGCTTTTGGCATTATCTGTGTCAGTGCTTCTCTTGTGGCTCCAGCTACTGCGCCCTCCTCAGCGTGACTGTCATTTATAACACCCTCACGTTTTGAAGATACGACAGCTCTTTCAACAATTTTCATCACGGAGTTGATAAACTCTCCCCCATAATCAACTGCCGCAGTATGAATGCCATTCTTCATAAAATCAGCCTGTAATTGCTTCTCCTCTGCTCTGTCTGCAGTTAGAGCAATCCGTACCGCAGCAGCTGCGATATCCCTGCTGCCATATTCCTTACTGACATGTTCTTTGCCGCTGTCTGACATAGCCTAATTCCTCTCAAAAACTTCTTTATCATTATATAGGAATAATTTCAATTGTACAATATAATTGTAAATTTGCAATAGATGCTCTATTGCATTTTCGATGTATCATTATATATATTCATTCAGTACTTATATTGGCAACCGTTATAATGCCATCTGTCACAACGACAGTCTTTCCAAGAAGTCCTGATATATTCCGGCTGACCGCACTTATCTGAACCTCCGCCAGTACAGGGACATTAGTTCCGTCGAGTTGTACAACATCACCATCCTTCAATTCCAGTAATAACGACTTTTCTCTGAAAGAGTCCTTCTCCTCACCATTCACCAACACTTTCAAATCAAGACATTGACCCATATTCGTAAGTGTAAGTTCCATCTTACAGGGAACAAAAAGAAAAACCTCAGCAGACAATGGGTTCCCCTCCATCTGATCATTAAAAAATGCCGCCCTGATGCCTGGATAAACCATTACAGCCTGAGCAGCAATCATAATAAAAAGAACTGAAAAACCAATATATATCAAAGAGTTCTCAAATCTTTTTATACCAGTTTTTTGTAGTTTATCAGTGTTCTTCTCTTCCTCTGATTTTATGGCTTCGTTAGCTTGATTAAACAATGAAATCTTCATACTTCCAGCTCCAGAATTTCCTATTGTTGCTATTATGCACTCGCTGGAGCCATATCATACCTTTAACAGTTCATTCCGGCTAATACACCTGTGGAAAATGCAATCGTCAGGTTAAAGCCTCCGGTATACCCGTCCACATCGATTACCTCTCCACATAGATACAATCCCTTCACCAGCTTTGATTCCATCGTTGAAGGGTTGATTTCATCTGTACATACCCCGCCGGCTGTAACAATAGCCTCAGCGATAGGCCTTGGTCCGGTTATCTCAAGTGTAAAATTTTTCAGGAGTATAACCAATGATCTTCTTTCAGTTTTTGTGATCTGATTAACAGGTTTATCCTCATCAATCTGAGATAATTTGATGATCACAGGAATCATTTTCTGCGGTAAAAGGTCATTTAAACTATTTTTAAACTGTTTTCTGGAATACTTTTCAAAATCCCGTTGAAGCCTTGCATCCAGCATTTCTTCATCCAAAGCCGGTTTCAGGTCAATGACAAGCCTAACATTCTTATAATCGTATGGAAGGATATGACGGCTGGCACTTAATATGACAGGACCTGAAACACCAAAATGTGTGAAAATCATTTCTCCGAAATCGCTGTATATTTTTCTATCTTTCTTATCAATCATGGTAATGGAGATGTTTTTTAATGAAAGGCCCTGTAGTTCACCTATCCATTTCTCAGCTGTCATCAGTGGAACAAGCGAAGGTTTCAGCGGTACAATCTTGTGCCCCAGATTTTTTGTCATTGTATATCCATCCCCTGTTGAACCGGTACCCGGATATGATGCCCCTCCGGTTGCAAGCACCACAGACATAGCATCAAGCACCTTACCGGTTTTTAGCCGGACGCCGCTAACGACCCCGTTTTTTGCAATGATCGAATCCACAGTTGTGTTCGTTTGAATTTGTACTCCTTTTTTTTCCGCCAGCCTTTGCAAGACACGTACAACGTCCTTTGACCTGTCCGATACGGGAAATACCCGTCCGCCTCGTTCCACCTTGGTCTCAAGCCCTTCTTCCTTCAACAGCAGTATCATATCCTCATTGGAAAATGAATAAAAGGATGAATACAAAAAGTTCCCGTTGCCGGGAATATTCTGGATCAATCCTTCAATATCGGTACTATTTGTGATATTGCAGCGTCCTTTACCGGAGATCAATATTTTTCTGCCAACCTGGTCGTTCTTTTCCAGCAGCAGGACATCCCTACCGCGTTCCGCCGCTTTCCAGGCTGCCATCAATCCTGCCGCCCCAGCTCCTATGACAATTACTTTGTTACTCAATAGTCCACCTTCCTATGTGGTTCAACAATATCGTATTTCTCATAAACCTGATACTCATCCCATATAGTTTCAAGCTTCTCAAATGTATTGTAAACACTTTCTTTTTTCCTCATACCTATTGCTACGATCAAAGCATTGATTACACTTAACGGTGCAACAAGCGAATCAACAAAAGAGGCCATATCACTTCTGGCAGTAATACAGTGATCAGCATTGCTTGCCAAAGGTGAATCTTTACTGTCCGTAATTGCAATGACATCTGCCCCCTGGCTTTTTACAAACTGCATAGCCTTCGTAGTCCTCTTGGAATATCTGGGGAAGCTTATACCGATGACCACATCCCCCTCCGATGCTCTCAGTATCTGTTCGAACATTTCACTAACACTGGTAGTGTGAACCAATCTGACATTGTCGAATATCAAATTGAAATAGAATCCTAAAAAACTGGCAAGAGGCGCAGAGCTCCTTACACCGAGGATATAGATCTTCTTGGCCTTCAGAATACACTCTACGATCGCATTGAAGCTATCCTGATCTATTTCTTCCAAAGTAAGCTTTATTTTTTCCATGTCTGCCTGCAAAACACTTTTAAGAATATTAAACTCATTGATCCTGTTTGACGAAACCTCAATTCGCTGTACAGATGTCAGTTTGCTTTTTATAAGCTCCTGCAGCATCTTCTGAAGCTTGGGGTAGCCTTCATAGCCCAGCTCTATTGCAAATCTTACGACTGTGGATTCACTTACGCCGACCATCTCTCCAAACTTTGCAGCAGTCATAAATGCAGCCTTATCATAATGATTGATAATATAGTTTGCTATAAGCTTTTGGCCCTTACTCATACCAAGCATTTTTTCCTGAATACGTTTAATTAAATCATGACTATTATTTTCCATCATTTCCTCCATACCTGTGTTCCTCTTTCATCTTACATTGCCGGATGATAAAAATCAAGTAAGTACTTTCATCAAGAGTTTATATGCATCAAAATGGTTCCTGTTCAGACATAAGTATTGTAACAAGCTATTATGTAATAAAATAAAGCTCTTATTTCCGTTATTGTACAATAGCTCTTAACAGTGCGTATCATCTGAAGCCAATACTGGTATGCTAGTATAAGGCATAATTCATAAAAAAATGCCATATATTGATTAAACCTTTATCATTGGAGGAGCCATGCTTCAGATCGATGATGCCGGAAGCGGAAGCTTTGTGGGTGGGACCTGCATTGGCGTATACCGCCCGGAAACAAACGAATATTATTTTGACATCATTCCAGTAGAACTTTACAATAAAGAGAATTTTAAGAAAAAGCTCTATCTTGATGAAGTAGTAAAAATAGTTTCAGTGGCTTTTGAAAACCTTGCACCTTTGAAAAGTGAGACAATTGAAATCTGCAGGGGATATATGTTTGACCGCTTGAAAAAATGGCTTGGTGATAATGGTTACACCTGGTACTGTACTCAGATAACAGGAAGGATTCAGGATGTCGTAGAGAAGAATTTTGAACTTTACACCCAACGGTTGGGATTGCCCTGGCAATACATAAACTATACTCACTACCCGTTTCACTTTCACAAGCTGCTTCGGTGGGTTTTTGCAGATTACAGCAAGAGAATCCGGCTTTGCAAGGTAGGATGGCCCAGCTGGCAGCGGCTTGAAGGGATCAGTCCTGAGATATCCTATGGTAGTATGTGCTCCTCCGCCTATTCATGTATGAAATGCGGCAAGCGGATCTATAGCGGCAACGAAGTAAAAATATTAAAAGTGGTAAGCAATCGTGAAAACCTTATTTATGTGCACAGCCGCTGTTAGGCTTAATTGACGAGACACTGAAAGTAGAGGGACATTTCTCGTGTTCATATAAAAATAATGGAGGCTCATCTACGAATAATTATATCCGCAGATTGCCTCCATAAGTTTCCACTCATTTTCCAATCGGTCTCAATTCGGTATCAAATCACATCATATCAGATGGACTTTACACCGGATGAATCTTTTCCTTGTAATCCACCATAGTGCTGTCAATCTTATAC
>JAEYRF010000050.1 GCA_023409615.1 Bacillota bacterium
TATCCACACTCAGCCTGATTTCTACCTTGTTTTATCAACATCGTCCATCTTTAATTATCAAAGTTCATTTTACAGCTCTGCTATTTCCTTACACCTTCATTTTTTCTTCCATTTTGCAAATGCCTAAAGTTCTATTATTGTATACTTATGCACGTGATACATAATTTATTGCATAAACCAATATACCTCTTACATAGCTGAATGTCAATATCGTGACGGCTGTAAAGTGTATCATATCATGACACAAAGGGCGCCGTTAATTTCCAGTTCCCATTAGGTCGGAAAACTGGGTGGAAAGTAAATCACCACATAAGGGTATTGCAACAACTGGTATAAAAGGATAATATTAAATAGCTTAAGGTAAAAATTAAAATGGAGGCATTACCATGAGCTGCTATTTTGATGACGAACATGCGATCCGAATGCAAACAGATGATACGGATACAATACTTAAAACTGTAGCCAACCGGTATATCGCTCACAATCCTCCCTATGGAATATCCTATTACGCATGGCATATGGATGGAATATATCAAAACATAAATTATCAATATATCTTCGATTTTGAAAAAAGATTTCCGGATGCGCCTCTGGAAAGCAACATATATGCGTGGAGCAAGCTCTGGTGTGATCAGGATATGGTCAAGCCCTTTGAGATAAATTGTTTCGGTCCTGTAATTGTCCATTGCAACGGGGAACGGATTTATAAGCCTGGTGTCACTATCGAAAGAAAGAGAGAGGCGGTTGGAAGCTTCACTTTAAACTTGAATAAGGGCTGGAACAGCATCGTTTTACAGTTTATCCGCACGAAAGCGGGATGTGGCGGCATATTTGGAATTCCTTTTGCAAGGTATAATCCGCTCAATTGTATCATACCTTCTGCCGATCGGGATGGTCAAAAGGGATGGCTTTACACATTGCCACTGATTAAGCCGCTGGAAAGAATGCCACTCCCTGGAATCACCGAGGATGAAACAGGTGTTGATTGGTATCCCGAAATGAAATGGGACCGGAAAAAGCTTGAATACCGACAGATTAAGAGAATGTACTCTCTTAAGAAAAACTGCTGCGTGTTGGGTTGGAGCCGCATTATTGCCGGGAGTTCCGGAACATATACCTTTCAGGGCAGTCATGCCGGCCTTGTGGAAATATACCTGGAACAGGATCAGGTATATCAGTCCCCGCGTTCCGGAAGCTTCAGGTTTCAGATCAAGCTGAAATATGGCAGCCACAATATTCTGGTGAAGAATCATTGCGGTGAGAAGGATTGGGGATTCGACCTTTCAATTCTTGGCGAAGATTGTGATGCCCGCTTCGAAAGCCCCATCAGAGTACTGGGTTCATCAGAGAAATGGTTTTATATCGGGCCATTTGCTAATTCATACAAGTTTAATATAACAGATGTGTACTCGATGGATAAGCCTTTTGACGGCGTCGACGGAAAGATATTCTGGAGACTGGATAAACCGGAGATAATTATCCGCCCGTACAATGAAAACCCCTTATTCGGCAAGTGGAATTATCCGCTTGGGGTGACATTATACGGCTTGATTGAAGCGGGGAGACTCTTGAATAACCAGACAATATTACAATATGCAGCCGACCATATAGACATTTGCACACGATTCTTTGAATTAGCCATATGGGAAAAGGAACAGTACGGTACCTCCGGAATACACAATCATTTGGCTGAAATTAGCACACTGGATGACTGCGGTTCTTTCGGATCCACGATGTTGGAAGCTTCCGGTATGCTTCAAGGCAGTGAATACATCCAAATCGCCGATTACATTGCAGATTTTATCAGAAACAAGCTTGAGCGGCTGCCTGATGGTGGTTTTTTTCGGGTTGATTCCGATATTCAATTAATGCCCGGTACAATTTGGGCAGATGATCTTTTTATGAGTGTTCCGTTTCTCTGCCGCTACTATAAAATGACCGGAAAGAAGGAATACATAGATGATGCAGCGGAGCAGATGATAATATACCATAAATATCTATACCAGGATGATAAAAAAATCATGTCACATGTTTATGACTTCGAGCACAATATGGCAACAGGGGTAGCCTGGGGACGCGGCAACGGATGGGTGGCCTTCAGCTATTCCGAAATATTAGCCTTCCTTCCAAAGGATCATCCTCTAACAGATGAATTGATCAATAACTTTAATGACCTATGCGAGGGTTATCTTGCGCTGCAAGATGGTTCCGGACTGTGGCATCAGGTATTGACCGACCCGGAATCATATACGGAAGCATCCTGCACGTCCATGTTTGCCTGCGCCTTTGCCAGAGGGATACGCAATAGCTGGCTTCGGAATCCCGACCGGTATATCGGAGCTGTAGAAAAAGCCTGGGCCGGACTATGCACACATATAATCGATCATTGGGGAAATATTTATGGAATATGTAAGGGTTCGGGTTTTTCATTCTCAGCTGATTATTATAAAAATGATCTGGGATGGATCTTGAATGACACCCACGGCACCGGTATTGTCCTGCTGGCCGGTGTTGAGTACCGGAAGCTGACTGCTTACCTTGAAGGTCTTTCTGAGTAAAGATATAGGCTTTGTCAAGCTTAGGCCATAACGCAAGGTCAATGATTTGATCATAAATAGTGACATTTTTTTGATTTTGTTGTATAATAAGCATAATTATAGGTCGAGAAAATAGATAATATGATGGTTCTCTGGAGTACAGTTAACTTCAAAAATATCTATGTGTTGAAGCGACAATAATAGCCTATAAGTCGGACATCGGATTCCTCTTGCATTGAAAATGAGAAAATACTCGGTCAAATAAGCCAATTAGATTGATGCCAAAGGAGGTGTCATATGCAACCAACATTGATTGCCTTAATGAACAATGCCGCCCTATTATTGGTTTTGTCCATAATCTATCAGCTAACCGATATTATTGACATAAAATATACTCGATTAAAGCAAATAGTAAACGGGCTATTAATTGCTTTGATATGTATTGCTATTATGTTGATGCCGTTTAAACTTCACCCGGGGGTAGTATTTGATACACGATCTATTCTAATCAGCGTAACAGCATTAGTATTTGGACCGCTTCCTACAATAATAACAATGGCTGCTGCTATCGTCTTTAGAATCCTCCTAGGTGGTGATGGTGTATTGGCGGGTGTCACAGTTATTATATCCAGTGCTATTATTGGCTCAGTATGGAGACTTTGGATATATTCTATAGCAGCGAAGCTGCGCTGGTTAAATGTTTATGTTATGAGCTTATTGGTCCATGTCGCCATGATAGCCTGTATGAACCTTATACCCTATCCGGCTAGAGTAAACGTAATCCGCGAAATCACTTTGCCAGTACTTTTAATATATCCGGTTGCATCAGTACTGCTTTATCTTCTGCTAACCCAACAGCAGACGTTTTTGCGAGTACGGAACCAACTTAAGCAGTCCGAAGAGCGCTTTCGACTATTGTTTAATAAGGCTCCGCTTGGATATCATTCTCTGGACATTGACGGGAATATAATCGACGTTAATCAGCAGTGGCTTGATACTTCCGGGTTTTTAAGAGACGAAGTTGTAGGAAAGTGGTTTGGAGATTTTCTTCACCCGGCATATAAGGAAAAATTTCTTGAGAAGCTTTCGCAATTAAAAGAAACAGGGCAAATTCACAGCGAGTTTGAGATGCTAAACCAGAGTGGGAAATCTCTATTTATTACAGTTGATGGTAATATCATTTATGATCCTAATGGAAACTTTAAGCAAACACTCTGTATTCTAAAAGACATAACCAGACAGAAGAAGGCGGAAAGAGACCTGCAGTTAAGCGAAAGGAAGTACCGCCAGCTATATGAGACAATGGCCCAGGGTGTTGTTTATCAGGCAGCTGATGGAAGGATAATATCGGCAAACCCCGCTGCTGAAAGAATATTAGGTTTATCGTTAGACATAATGATAGGAATGTCATCTCTAGATCCGGGATGGGGGGCAATTCACGAGGACGGTTCGGAATTGTCGGGATCGGATCATCCTTCTATGATTGCTTTGCGGACAGGCAAGACATATGGGCCGACTATAATAGGTGTATATCAGCCAATGCTTAACGATCAGGTTTGGATTTCGATAATTGCCATCCCAATATTTGAAGATGGAGAGGCTGTCCCTTCCAAGGTATATACTACTTTTCAAGATATCACTACCGAACGAAAAGCCAATCAAAAATTTCGGCTTCTGTTCAACGAAATGGTTGATGCCTTTGCTTTGCACGAAATTATTTGTGACGACCAAGGAACCCCAATTGATTATAGGTTTCTTGCTGTAAACCCGGCCTTTGAAAAGATGACCGGGCTGAAAGCGGCAGATATTCTGGGCAAGAATGTATTAGATATACTTCCGAGCACGGAATCATACTGGATAGAAACCTACGGAAAGGTTGCGCTGACCGGAAAATCAGTTAGTTTTGAAAATTATGCGGCCGCAACCGGCAAATACTTTCGGGTTATAGCCTATCAGCCGGCTCCAATGCAATTTGCATGTACCTTCTCAGATGATACAACCCGAGTACGCGCAGAAAAAGACTTAAACAGAGTTCTGTCAAGACTAAAAAGTCTGCTCGCAAACAGTCCGAGTCCAATTGTTATATTTGACAGCAAGGGAGACATTGTAGAAAACTCTGCAAGTGCCGAGAAGATATTGGGATTGTCTGATAATGGTGCCGGCGCAAAGAACATATTCCAGCTTGTGCTGCCGGATGTTGCGAAAAAAGCACACCGGCTTCTACAGTCCTCGCAGTCCGGAGAAAAGATCATTGAAACTTTTGATGTTTATGAAATTGAAGGCGTAAAACGATACTTTGAAAGCAGACTTTTTCCAATTGATGTAGCAGATTATAACGAAAACCTTTTTGCATATCTAGGAATTGACATAACAGAACGTATGATGGCAGAGCAGGCATTAAAAGAAAGCGAAAAAAAATACAGTAGTTACATCGAAAATGCACCCTATGCAGTTTTTGTTGTCGATGATAAAGGACAATATATAGAAGCAAACAGCGCCGCCTCAACTATAACAGGATATAGTCGAGAGCAACTGCTTAAAATGTCTATAAGAGATATTACTGCCGAAGAATCCATGAACGAGGCCATGTACTGTTTCACTTCAATGCTTGATACGGGCAATATGAGCACAGAATTAAAATATATACATAAAAACAGCTCGATAAGATGGTGGACGGTCGATGCGGTAAGGATATCGGAGAACCGGTTTCTTGGGTTTTCAATTGACATTACATCTAAAAAGCAAGTGGAGGAAGAGCTTACATTCCAAAGCGAACGTGATTATCTTACCGGCTTATATAATCGAAGGTACTACGAAACTGAACTGAAACGTTTGGATATAGAAAGCCAATTACCCCTGTCTTTAATAACCGGAGATATAAATGGTTTGAAACTCACAAACGATGCTTTTGGTCACGCAGAAGGAGACAGACTCATAATAGAATCTGCGAAGATAATAGAGGGCTGCTGCCGGCAAGGTGACATATTGGCCAGAATCGGGGGAGATGAATTCGGAATAATCATGCCCAAAACTGACAGTGGCACAGCGCTTGAAGTATTGCAGAACATTCAAACTGCATTGAAAAAATTTGATTCCGAAAACGATAACGAACTGTATCAGCACAGTGTTTCACTGGGTTATGCAACAAAAGAAAAGATTAATAAGGAAATAGGGCACGTAATAAAAACTGCGGAAGACCATATGTACCAACGCAAGCTGCTTGAGACTACCAGCGCACACAGTGCTATTGTTTCTTCAATAAAAGCTACAATGTTTGAAAAAAGCCATGAAACAGAAGAACATGCCGAAAGACTGATTGCCCTATCCAAGGCGATAGGTACGGCACTGAATTTATCACAAGTAGAGCTGGACAAGCTCGAACTGCTTGCGACACTTCATGATATCGGAAAAGTGGGAATCAGAGATTACATCCTAACAAAACCTGGTAAGCTTAGCGAATCAGAATGGTCTGAGATGATCAGACATCCCGAAATCGGATACCGGATTGCCATGACTTCCCCGGAACTTGTGCCTGTTGCAGAAGGGATTCTTTGTCATCATGAATGGTGGAATGGCCGTGGTTATCCTCAGGGCTTATGCTGTGAAAACATTCCTCTGCCTTCGCGAATCATCGCTGTTGTTGATGCTTATGACGCGATGACAAATGACAGACCATACAGAAAAGCAATGGAACCTGCGGTAGCTATTGGGATTATCATGGAAAATGCGGGGGAGCAATTCGATCCGCAAATTGCTGAAATATTTACAGATATAATGTCCAAACAGTAGAATAACAACCTCATCATTCATATCACTTACTCTCTCGAAAAACAAAATCACTTACCGGAAAACCGGCAAGTGATAAGATTGGTCAGACTGTCCGAAAACCTCTACAACTGCGGTCAAATCTAACAAATACAATAATAAATTATGTAAAATAATCCATAATTATGATATAATATAAGTATCAAATGTACGATATGAGGTTCGCTATG
>JAEYRF010000061.1 GCA_023409615.1 Bacillota bacterium
GTGTAAGGTTCGATCCCGCCTGTATCAATCACTGTAAATTTTCTATTTCTCCATTCAGCTTCGGCATAAATCCTATCGCGAGTCACACCTGGTGTGTCTTCCACAATGGATATCCTTCTGCCGCAAAGATAATTGAAAAATGTGGACTTACCCACATTCGGCCTTCCAACAATAGCTACTACCGGCTTTGCCAATTAGTCCACCTCTCCTGTCAATCCGATGATCCGTCTGACCAGATCCTCTCCGTTATTCTCTACTATGGTAATTTTTTTGTTCAAGTTGTTACTAAGCATTTCCACGGTATAATCATCTAAAAACACTTCTTCGCCCGCCCTGAGCATACTCCTGGAAAGCAAAAGCTCGCTGCCCAGTTCTCTGTCCTTCATCTGAGCAAATATATCACTTCCGGTTAAAAGACCCGTTACAGTTACATTCTCTCCAAAAAAATTATTTTCTATAGGATATACAAATACCTCTAAATCATTATACCGTTTTTCCAGTTCCTGCGCCAATTGTTTTATATATTTATAAGCACATTTACCCGTTGCAATACTCACCGTTCTGCCTCCGGACAGGAACGGATTTTGACATTCAAGCTTCTTAAGATATTCATGGAATTCATGTTTGAGCAATGTCATAAGTCCTACACCGTTCTCGATCTGTGGGAAATCCTCATATTCACTCAATTGTGGCAGCTCTGCTCCTGCTTTGATATAGAACTCATCTGCCAGATACACCAGCCTTGTACCATACTGTTTAAGCAGTTTCTGCTGCCATTTACCTACCTGTTCCAGCACATCAGCGGACTCTGTCTGGTTGAAGGGTTCCAGCATGGTCAAGCCTTCCCTCCATTTTGTCAGTCCTACCGGCACAACAGAAATACTTGCAACACCGGGGGCGAGCTCCGACAGTTCTCTGATAGACCTATCCAGTTCCGCTCCGTCATTGAGTCCCTTACACAAAACAATTTGTGTGTTGACAGTAATGGCTCCATCTGTCAGAATCCTGATCTTATCCAGTACATCCCCTGCGAACCTGTTTCCAAGCATAGCCTTTCGCAGTTGCGGATTAGTAGTATGAACTGATACATTTACAGGAGTCATCCTATAGCGGATAATCCGCTCCAGTTCGCTTTTTTTCATATTGGTCAATGTGATGTAGTTACCTGAAAGGAAGGACAACCTTGAATCATCATCTTTAAAGTATACCGTTTCCCGCATACCCTTCGGCAGCTGGTCGATAAAGCAGAACACACACTTATTGCTGCAGCTTTTTGCCTCTGATATCAATGGTTCTTCGAAATCTATGCCCAGATCCTCGTATTGATCCTTCTCGATTTCAATTTCCCACAGCTCTCCGCTCTTTTTTTCTATCTCAATAACTAAATTAATTTCGGTGGTTAAAAAACGGTAGTCAAATATATCCTGAATCGAATGTCCATTGACGGACAGCAAAAAATCACTGGGTTCGATCCCGGCATCCATCGCTGCACTTTGTGGTTCTACTTTACATATCATTATACGATTCTTCTTCATCTGCCCGCCCCTCAAAGCCATAGCTCTGCTCCAAAAAATGCAAAAGGCCGTCTTTTCAGACAGCCTCTTTCGCCTATACAGTATATCGATCCATAGTGCACCGCATTACTTCGCAACTGCTTCCTTTATGACTTCCTTACCATCATAAAATCCGCACTCTTTGCAAACGATGTGAGGAGCTTTCAATGTATGACACTGTGGGCAGCTTACTAAGTTCGGCTGTGACAGTTTCCACTGAGACCTTCTGTTACCTGTTCTGGCCTTTGACCATTTACGTTTCGGGTTTGCCATATTTTACACCTCCCTGATAAAAGCGTATATCACAATTCTTTAAAAAATTTGTTCAGACCTTCCATGCGAGGATCGATTGTATCTTCTACGCAATCACATTGAGTAACATTGAAGTTTGATCCGCATTTGCTGCATAATCCCTTACACTGTTCAGAGCACAAATGCTTCATTGGAAGATTCAAAACAATATTATCTATAAGCGCCTTGCCGATGTCAAGTACCTTTCCCTCGAAAGGATACATGTCCGTCTGCTCGGCATCTGCACTGTTAATAAAGTCTTCCTTTATTTTCAGATCAAGCTCTTTGCTTGAAATACTGAGACAACGGTAGCATTCACTGGTGTATGTCACCAAGAGACGCCCATCGAGATGCAGAATACCTGCTTCATTAATCAACCTACCGGAAAATGTAATGTCTCCATCCAATACGCAGCCATCTATAAGCTCTTTTTCGGACGGCTCTTCTTTGAAATTCAACTCCAATGAAGCGCCATTTAACCTTACAATATCTGATATATCAACCTTCATGAATGATACTCCTCAAATCCGCGACAAATGATATTATACTAACTAATACCAGTGTTGTCAAGGCAATTATTTTACCGTCATATCCATCGTCTGATCGGCTATTTTACTGTCAGTTTCATTGTTTCTCTTGCGATGGCCAGCTCTTCATTTGTAGGAATGACTAGTGTCCTGACCTTTGCATCAGGTGTACTGATATCCATTTCCTTCCCTCTGACTGTGTTCTTTTCCATATCGATCCTGATTCCAAGGGACTCCATATCATCAGTAACATTTTTCCTGACAATAGCGTTATTCTCTCCAATACCGGCTGTAAATATAACGGCATCAACACCATTCATGACTGCCGCATACTCCCCGATACATTTTTTTACCCTGTAACAGAATATGTCGATGGCCAGCTGAGCCCTTACATTTCCTTCCTCCACAGCCGTGTCAATATCTCTGAAATCGCTGCTGACTCCGGAAATACCAAGAATGCCTGACTTTTTATTCAGGTACTCATCGATTTCCTTTGAATTCATCTTTTCATTTTCCATAAGGAATTTTACAACAGCCGGATCCACTGTACCGCATCTTGTACCCATCGCTAGTCCGTCCAAAGGAGTAAAACCCATGCTTGTTTCTACTGATTTGCCATATTTCACCGCACAAATGCTTGCACCGTTGCCAAGATGGCAGGAAATCAACTTTAATTCCTGAACAGGCTTTCCAAGCATCGCAGCTGCACGTTCTGATACGTATTTGTGTGAAGTGCCGTGGAATCCGTACTTTCTAACACCGTGCTTTTCATAAATTTCATAAGGCAGTGCATACAAGTATGCATATTTCGGCAGTGATTGGTGAAATGCAGTATCGAATACAGCTACCATCTTTGTATTTGGCATAATATGTTGACAGGCCTCTATACCGATAATGTTCGGGGGGTTGTGCAACGGAGCAAGTTCTACACAATCCTTGATTGCATTCATGACATTTTCATCAATTATAACAGATTCATGGAACTTTTCTCCTCCATGTACAACACGGTGTCCCACTGCCGATATTTCGGACATATTCGATATAACTCCGATTTTTTCATCAGTCAGTGCTTTAACAACTTCCCTGATAGCGGCCTTGTGGCTTGGCATATCGATGTCGATAACGACCGTTTCACTTCCCGTTTTCGTATGCTTGATAAATGAATTATCAATGCCAATCCTGTCACATAGACCTTTTGCAAGGACCATCTCGTCTTTCATATCAATCAGTTGATATTTCAGTGATGAACTGCCTGTATTTATTACCAGAACCTTCTTCATTTTCTTTTGCTCCTTGTCTGTTTTTATGCTAATTCCACTATATATTGTACCGTTAATTAATATTAAGGTTAGATCGCAACTAGCTTATTTTAATTGTGCTTGTACTGCTGTGATCGCTACAACTCCTACTATATCCTCCGCACTACACCCTCTTGAAAGATCGTTGACAGGTCTTGCAAGGCCCTGGGTGATTGGTCCGTACGCTTCTGCTTTTGCCAGCCTCTGCGTCAGTTTATATGCAATGTTGCCACAATTCAAATCCGGGAATACAAGTACATTGGCTTTTCCTGCCACCGGGCTGCCCTTTGCCTTTGAAGCGCCAACTGACGGCACTAATGCTGCATCTGCCTGAAGCTCACCATCCAGAAGAAGTTCAGGCGCCTTTTCCTTTGCAAGTCTTGTAGCCTCAATAACTTTTTCGGTCAATTCACTCTTCGCACTTCCGTATGTTGAATATGATAACATTGCAACGACCGGATCATCCTGTATCAGGTTCTTAAATGTCTTAGCTGATGCAATTGCTATTTCAGACAGCTCGTCCGCATTTGGATTCTCCACTAAACCACTGTCAGCATAAATGAAAGTACCATTGCTTCCATATTCACAATCCGGAACAGCCATGACAAAAAAGGCCGAAACAAGCTTTGTACCGGGAGCCGTCTTTAATATCTGAAGAGCCGGTCTCAATGTATCTGAAGTAGAATGAACCGCTCCAGATACCATTCCGTCGGCATCTCCCATTTTTACCATCATAACGCCCCAATAAAGTTCATCCTTAATAACTTCACGAGCTTTTTCGGCAGTCATGCCTTTTGCTTTTCTTAATTCATAGAAGGTATTCGCATATTTTTCAAAATCAGGCGAGGTTTCCGGATCGATAATGATGGCTTTCGATATATCAAGATCCCCGGCAAGCTTTTTGATCTCATTTTCCTTCCCAACAAGTATGATGCGTGCGATGCCTTTTTCCTGTACCAATGCTGCTGCTTTAATTGTCCTGATATCAGAGGACTCTGGAAGTACAATTGTTTTTAAATCGCTCTTTGCGCGTCCGCTGATCTGCTCGAGAAATTTCATTGTATAACCCCTTTCATTTAGTTGAATTAATTTAACATTATTTTTTATATTTCTTAAATAACTACACAGTATTATTTGAAATGGCAACAGTAATACTTGTTACCAAGTCCTAGTATCAGCTTGTATCAAGCATTTACTGACCATTCATATTATATACAAAACGTTTATTGTATACAAGATGCAAATTGAATAGCAGTAAATTGATGTTTCCTATTATTTGTTTCTACAACAAAGTCTTCACAATAGACATTTTTTAATATAAACTGTTTGTATTGCAAAAGAGACAGAAGACATATTTTCGGGGGGCAATCAACTATGAAAAAGAATACATTTATCTATCTTACCTCATTTTTATGCGGAATGACTGTAATGGGTGTGGAGCTCTCTGCTACAAGGCTGCTCGCTCCATATTTTGGAACTTCATCTATTGTATATACCGTAGTCATAGGGCTAATAATGATTTCCATGAGTATCGGCAATATACTGGGAGGCCGGTCTGCAGATAAGTATAACAATCTGGGCAGGCTGTTTGCCCTATTGTGGGTAGCAGCTTTATGGGTCGCAATAATTCCGCTGGTAGGAAAATATGTTATTGCACTTTCAGCCGTAGTCATGATGTGGATTCTGCCCGGTAACCTTTTAGTTGCAGGATCTGTATTCTCATGCCTTCTGGTCTTTTCAGCCCCACTGTTGATCATGGGTATGGTTTCACCTTATCTGGTCAAGCTTGGTGTCAAAGACATGGAAAAAAGCGGACGTACTACCGGTGAAATATATGCAGCCTCTACAATTGGCAGTATCATCGGCACATTTATACCAACCTTTCTGACGATCCCGTATATTGGTACGATGAAATCCTTTCTAGTGTTTGCACTGGCATTAAACCTGATTTGCCTCTACTATTTCATCACTACAAAAAAAGGCTTTATCAAAGGGATCATTACTACCGTAGTGACTGCTGTTCTGCTGCTGATGCCGATAACCAGCTCCTATGCCTTCTGGACCGATGTTGTCCTTGAGGACGAATCACTTTACAATTACCTGCAAGTGACAGAAGATCAGGACACTGTCATCCTCTCCACAAATGTGGCCTTTGGCGTACAGTCTGTATACAAAAAGAATCAGTTGCTCACAGGAATGTATTATGACTATCCGCTTACATCACCACTGTTGTTCGAAGACACATCTGCTGACAAACCATTGGATGTACTCGTTTTGGGTATGGGTACAGGAACATTTGCAAAGCATCTTAAGATGTTCTACCCGAACAGTAATATCGTAGGTGTTGAAATCGATAAAAAAATAGTTGACCTATCCATGGAATATTTTGAACTGAAGAAAGAAGAGGCCAAGGTACATGTCAACGATGGCCGTACTTTCCTTGCAGGACCTGATGCGGGTTTGTATGACATAATTTTAGTTGATGCCTATCACGACATCACGATCCCGTTTCATATGTCGACTGCTGAATTCTTTTCCGAGGTCAAGGAGCACCTGAAGCCTAATGGCGCCATCCTCATCAATATTAATATGCGTTCCGAAGATAGTACGGAAATTGTGGATTATTTGACACAAACTCTTAAAACCAACATGAATAAGGTTTATAAATATAATGTACCCTATTCTACCAATGTTTTCGTCTTTTCTTCAGATAACCCAAATTGTCTGGACAACTATAAAAACAACGCTGACCAGCTGGATGAGGACAGTCAGTTACTTCCGCTGACACAAAGAATAATAAGAGATACTGTAGAAGTCACGCAAACAGATTATGTGTTTACTGACGACCTGGCTCCTGTTGAAATATTAGGTCAGAAAGTCCTCAATGATATTGTGCTGGAAAGTCTGGAATATTTCAAGCAGGAACTGGGAAGTTCAGATAATGGAATACTGGATGTTTTTAACATGATATCATGATGTCAAGCCGTCATTATCCTGAAATAAGTATCAGTGTATACTCATGACATTTTCATTATAGAACAGCTGGAAAATATCTCTGATAACTTCATTGTGGTTTTCGGGTGTTATAAGGTGCAACTGTCCGTCATTGACCTGTATGCATATATTTATTTGGTATTTATCGTTGTTATCCACCACTGCGCTGATTATGTCAACTGCCTCTAATGGCTTTCCAAATCTGTAAAACCACTGTTCATCATTCTCGTTTAAATCCATATTCTTGTTGTAATAACTTTCGAGAAATCGCTTTAATTCTCCGTTCTTTCTTGACCATAAATTTACTGTCAGACTCATGATGCCTCTCCTTTAGCCGGCTATTCAGCCGAAAAATACGTACCTATACTATATTGGACAAATACTTTCAAAGTCCTTTATGTAATTTTTTCATTGTTTGTATGAATATCTATGTTTTTACCTATAATATGTTTGATCGAATATTGGAGGAATGACTTTTGAAGAATATAAAGCTCATTATTAAGTTATATTGTATTATATGGTTCCTGCTGGCCTTTCTATTCATTACAGGATGCGGAAAAAACAGTGGAAATGAGCAAGAGGATGCCAAATTCCAGGCTCTCAAGCAAACCCAGAAACAGGAAAAGGAATCAGAAAAACTGAAAGCGATTGAAGATGATATAGAGGCATTGTTTGAAGTGCTTGGTGGCCCCAGCACTAAAACAGCAGAATCCGGCAGTGAAAAGAACAATGAAAAGCAAAATCAACAGGCCACCGGAGATCAGGAGAAATCAAAGCAGCCAGATGAAGGACAAAAGTCCAATCAGCAGCAAAGTGATCAAGAGCAAGGTACAAAGGATGGACAGCAAGATGGTCAGCAGCAGGGCACAAAGGATGAACAACAAGGTGAGCAAAAAAAGGAAGAACAGGACAGTCAACAGCATGCTCAGAAAGCTCAGCAAGCTCAACAATCTCAGCAGGCTCCTGATAAGTGGTCCAAAGCTGATAAACTAATTCAGGAACTGCATTACAAGTGGAATGATTTAATTCCCGACTTATCAAAAAAGAATGCAGATATAAAGCTGATTGATAATTTTGATAACGCACTTAATAAACTGACTACAATCATGACAACTAAGGACATGGAAAAGGTGCTGACTTCCGCCAACACCCTGTATTCACATATACCTGACCTGTTTTCACTCTATCGCATCAAGTTGTCTCCCGAGGCTAAAAGGATGATCTATTATACACGCAATATAATACTTGAAGCAACAAAGAACAACTGGGAACAGGCCTCAAAGGACATTGATGCGATCGAGAAATCCTGGTCGCTGTTTCGTAATACATTGGAAAGTGAACAGAAAGAAACTGGCGATAAGTTGAACTTCTCAATTTATGAGCTTAAAAAAGTCACTGTTGAAAAAAATAAGCAACTGACCGATATTAAAGGGAAAATCGTATTAAGTAATATCAAGGACCTGCAAAAATCAATAGAGGAAAAAAGCAAGTCATAAAAAGCACTTAAATGTATTGCTTTAGGAACTCAGGCATGTCCGCCTCATCACCATGGAGCGTGATAAGAAAATTGACATTGAAATTTTTATCAATAGTACTGAGATTTTTGAAAAAGTTTTCAAGTTCAGAAACGCTAACTTTTGTAATAAAATTTAACCTGTCAATGAATATTCCTTCGATATCATAGTTCTGAGATAGTATCCCAAATATAAAACCTGAGAAGCCTTCGCTGCCCATAGCCGGAAACTCGGATACATTCACGAACCTCACCTGATGCTTCAGATCGTAAATGAGCTGTTCGCTGTCATCAATAAAAACTACTGAACCTTTGGCATTTTTGACCATTTTATTTGCTTCTTCAATGAGTATCTTTGTCTTACCCATTCCCTTTGGTCCGTATATTACCTTTATCATTTGACATCACATCCTTTAAGAGTAAGGCCGGATTAATCTCCGGCCTCCTGATTTATTCATTATCTATAGAATTATCATCCTGGTCAATGCCTTCATTTTCCTGATCTCTGCCTGCGTTTTCCATCTTTGAAATGGAAATTTCATAAGCTACTTTATTAAGAATATCTCCAGTTTCGAACTTTTTCTGATATGTCCTGCTTTGTATCCTACCCCACACCTTGATATTATCTCCTACAGTCAATCTTTCGGAGAATCTGGCGTTTCTTCCCCATGCGATGCATGGAATATAGTCAGATTTATTGTACGGTCGGTTCACTGCAAGCAGAATATCTGTGATTTCTCTTCCAAAGGGTGTCGTCCTGTAAATTGGTTTTTTACAGATAAATCCATTCAGATAGATTTGATTTGGATTTTTAATCTTTTTCTCATCTTCTAAAAATGTGATGTCTCTGGCAAAAACCGTCAGTAATAATCGATTACCCTCATTATTGTAGCTGTTGTATGATCGAAACTGGCCTTCTACCTCGATAACCGTCCCTATTTCCAGTTTGTCTCTACTGGCAAGCCTTTCAGATATGGTAACTGGTATTTTATCACTGCTGTCACTGAGCCTTGGTACATCAAGCATAAAATAGTAAAAACCTTCACCGTACACTTCATGGCTGAACTCAACGTTTGATACCACTTTCCCGGAAATAGTCGCCATATTATTCTCTATAATGTTTCCGACCATCCGACCCCCACTCTCCTCTCAAGGTTCATCTGTATATCAACTGTCTTTTTCTAATGTATGTTTATTCGAGAATGGCCTGTTTTAGAATTAAAAGTATTCTATCAACATTAGCGCTCTTATCTAATATATAAAATAAATAACGTAGGTTCAGTCACTATTCTTATATATTATATTACATATTTCTCAACTTGCAAATGCCAGAATCAAATTTTGGCATTTTTGCGGCCAATATTGAAGATATTAATGTAAACTATTCAAATCAATTCCATTTACAATGGCAAATGACGCTGCTGCAAGAACATTATGACTATCAAACTCTCCGGCATCCAGATTAAGTTTATATTCCTGCGGCTCAATTATTTCTCCGCCTCTGGTTGGAATTGATCGTTGCAGACAGCAAATGAAACCTTCTTTCGACATCGAATCACCTATGCTCGATGTGGTGACACTTGCTTTTGTATTGAATCCATATGTTATGAACCTATGTTTCATTCCCTGCAGAAGACGGATCAGTTCACCATCGTCCACATTAACGATTGCCACGCTCTTCTCAGCCATCAGGGAGAAAACACGTTCCAACTTATTTGTATAATCTGTTTTTTCCAGATCCATATTGTTTTCAGTTTTATCCGTATAAATTAAAATATCAAACTGCATTTCGTCGGATAAGAACCTGTCAATATCGGCAAGTTCTGTCTTGAGAAGCAGCAGATCTACATTATTCTTCTTTAGCTCACGAATATATTCTTTTATCCGTGTGCTGTCCAGATTAAGCATACCAGCTGAATCAATAACACTTACCTTCTCCCCGCTGGATGCAAGTATCAAACTTATAATGTTTGCGATTTGCAATTTACCTTCACTGCCAAGTATTCCTACAATAAGCATCTATACAACCCCATCGTTTTATTGACTATGATTATGATGCACGTTTTGACTGTTTTTATGTGTCGCCTTTCTGGCGCCCTTCACTGTCGATGTGGTAGTTTTTACGGAGTATGAGTTCCGATACCGGCACTAATATGTAGTTATCATTTTGAAGTTCTGAAATAATTGATGGCAAAAGCTTGGCAGTATGAGGTGTGTCATTATGGAAAAGGAGGATTGAACCGGACTTTATCTTTGATCGCACCCTCTGTAGTATTTCATCCAAACCTATCCCCGGCTTCCAATCCAGCGAATCAACATCCCATTGAATTGTAAAATAATCCAACCGGCGTGCTTCTTCGAGCACGGCATTATTGTAATCACCATATGGTGCCCTGAACAATTCGCATTCATTCCCGGTGAGTTTTTCAAGAAGATCACCACACTGGGCAATTTCGCTATTAATTTTTTCCCGTCCGATTGATCCCATTCTAAAATGGTTGAGTGAGTGATTTCCTATGTCATGGCCATCCTGAGCGATCAGTCTTACAGTATCAGGATTCTTTTCCGCCCATGTACCCACTATAAAAAAGGTAGCCCTGACATTGGCCTTTTTTAATGTATTCAGTATGTCGGGGATATCATCTGCTCCCCATGCACAGTCAAATGTGATGGAGACTTTTTTATCCGGCACATCAACACTATAGATAGGTATCTGGCGTTGCTGCGAAAACACAGTAAGCGCTCCCTGTTCCCTAAATAACAATCCATAGAAAACAAGGAGCGACAATGTGAGTACTAATAAGCAGATTAATAACTTTCTGCCACTTAAAACATATAATTTCATATTACCCCCGCCGGAACAAACCAATAATAATCCTGTACTATATTATTGTGAATCCCGTCGGGATATGCCTGATGAACAGGTTTTAATAAGATGTACAGTCCTTCTCAAACGTTAAGGCCCGGAGCCGGAGTATATATTCTTGCAGCGAACTCAGTGTCAAGCATGAGTATGCCTTTGCCATCATTTTCAACACGTTCGAATCTTCTGATATTATTCTCTGCATTCTCTTCTTCCTCTACCTGCTCGTCAATAAACCATTTGAGGAAGGAGTCGGTCTTATAATCTTTCTCAAGTTGTGCATTCTCAACTATATTATTAATTGAATTTGTGACAAACTGTTCATGTGCCAGTGAAGCCTCCAGCGCTTCCATAATAGAAGCAAACTCTACCTTTGGACCCTCTATTGGCATTAGCTTTACTCTGCCATTGACACGGTTGATAAATTCAAAGAAGAGCAATGCGTGATCTCTCTCCTCTTGAGCCTGAACTCTGAACCAATGAGCAAAACCAGGTAAATTGATTGATTCAAAATATGCTTCAATTGAAAGATAAAGGTACCCGGAAAAAAGCTCCTTGTTCAATTGGTCATTTAGTAGATTTTCTAGTTTTTCGCTAATCATTGATAAAACCTCCTGTTTTTTGTGATTAATATAAATATACCCAAGTTAAACCCTTCTAAAAAATTTTTATTAATATTTTTTAAACTTCAACGTAATTTACAATTTTGCAATATCAAAAAGCAGCCTGTTGGCTGCTTTTTGATTTCTACTCTATGGTGGGGTATTATTCAATATATTTCTCTTCCTCAAGTACAACTGTCAGTGAAAGTGTCTCACCATCTCTATAAACCTTTACAATTATTTCATCTCCAGGTTTATGAGTATTCTTCTGATCCTCCAGTTCCTTGAACGCAGTAACTTTCTTGCCGTCGAATTCTGTTATAATGTCTCCTGCATGAATCTCCGCCTTATATGCTGCTGTCAGAGGCTCTACACTGTATACAAGAAGTCCGAAAGGCACCTTGTACATATCAGCTCTCTCCTTGGTAAATGTCTGGTCAATATAAACCCCAAGTTTCGGTCTGCCTTTTACGTATTTAAAGCTTATTAGGCTCTCCGCTATTTCATTTGCTTCATTGATCGGTATTGCAAACCCGATCCCTTCAACATCAGTCGCTGAGATTTTTACCGTGTTGATGCCGATGACCTGGCCCTGTGAATTTACCAAAGCGCCGCCGCTATTACCTGGATTTATTGCAGCATCTGTTTGTATTAATGTGAAATCGCGTCCGTTATCTAGCTGCAGTGTTCTATCTATTCCACTCACGATACCTGCTGTGACCGATCCCATGTATTCCAGTCCGCCCGGATTTCCTATAGCCACTGCCAACTCGCCGACCTTTACCTTGCTAGAGTCACCCAGTTCGGCTGCCGGTAAATTTGCTGCATCAATTTTTAAAACTGCGATATCTGTCTTGTCATCTCTTCCAACTATTGAAGCTGTATACAGCTTCTCAGTATTTCCCGGTAAAACAACTTGAATGTTTGAGCCTTCACTAAGCTTGTTGCTGTTTTGCATAAGTGCGTCCTGTACTACATGATTGTTCGTGATAATATATCCATCTTCCCTTATAATGATTCCGGAGCCATATCCCACATTCTCTTGCCCCATATCGAAGAAAAAGCCGCTGTTCTGACCCTTTACGGTAATCTGAACGCCAACTATGGAAGGGCTTACCTTCTCGGCGATGGCTTCAACAGGAGAGGTGGACTGTGTAATTTCGACCTTCTTATATACTCCGTTGTCCCCGCTTGAAACCTGAGTTGCCTGCTCTGTAATACCAAGCCAGCCATTCACAGTCGGTTTTATTACCGGTGCAAGAAATGTCGTTGCTGCAAACATCAGACATGCACCTAAAATAGAACTAAGCACTGCTACAAAAACAAGGTGGCCTGCACCGATCTTTTTGGTCTTTGATTTTTTTATGTTTTCTGTGTAGTACGGCTGGCTTTTTTGCTGCTGTACACCGGCAGCATGCTGCTCCTGCCATGCAGGCTGCTGTTGAACTGCTGCTGCAGGCTGCTCTGCTGCTTTAGGCTGCTCTGCTGCTATCGGTTGCTCTGCTGCACCCGGCGTAACTGCATCTTCAAACGCTTTGTTTACATTGTCACTATTACCTGTATTCATGTTTCCATTATTAAACTCATCCATATATACAACCTCCTGTCACAAATCGTTATTATGTTATTCATCATCAATCTGTTCTACTTATCTTATACCATTATTATAAAGAACCAATTTGAAAAAACTGTGAATAAACTGTTAACTTCACCTTGACTACAGAATTATTCATTTTCATTGTTCAGGTGGGGTTCAGTCTCCATCTGGCTTCCTGAGCGAAGCGAATTGATATCCCGGGCTAATGTAAATATAAAAGCTGTCCCCTCACCGGGCTGGCTTTCTGCTCTAATTGTCTGTCCATGTTCATTAATAATATTTCTGACGATGGCAAGTCCGAGACCTGTTCCTGTCTTATCTCTGCTTCTTGATTTGTCTGATTTATAAAATCTGTCCCAGATCATATCCAGTTCGCTTTCTTCAATACCAATTCCACTATCTCTGACTGTCACTTCAATCAAATCCTTGTTTTTCCGGGTAACCAGGCTGATTCTACCACCCATTGGAGTAAACTTGATAGCATTGTGCATCAAGTTATATAACACCCTTTCTAACGCGTCCGAATCACCTTTTACCATCATGTCCTCCTCTTCAAAGTCGGCATCAACGGAAAGTTCCTTCTCAATAAACATGGTTTCAAATTTAATTACGCATTTTCTCAGCAGTTCATTGATATCAATTGTTGTGATATTCATCTTCAATTCACCGGATTCCATCTTTGCAAGGTCTAAAAGGTCGTTTACAAGGCGGTTTAGGCGGTTCGTTTCATCTCTTACAATAGTAAGATAATGGTTCTGCTTCTCCGGTGGTATGGTTCCGTCAAGTATCCCCTCAATAAATCCTCTGATGGAGGTCATCGGTGTCCTCAGTTCATGTGAAACATTCGCGATGAACCCTCTTCGCATCTCCTCAATGTTTTGCAATGCAACTGCCATCTGATTAAACGCCCCGGCAAGTTCTCCAATTTCATCTTTGGATTTGATATCTACCCGCTTTTCAAATTCGCCGTTTGAGATTCTTGCAGCAGCACTTTTTATCTGCTTAAGCGGCCTGGATAGTTTCAGTGAGAAAATGTAGATCAAAAGTATAGCAATTGCGAGGGCAACGCCGCCTGATAACAGGAAGTACTTGATGACACGCATTCTGGCAGCAACAACCTCACCCACAGGTGTATGCATATAAATAACAATCATCATATCTTCGCCATTTACACCTGCATACTTAAAGGAACGGCCAATTGTCAACCACACATCTCCGGCTTCTGCAAAATAAGGATCTCCGAAAAAACCATTAAAATCTCCGATTTCTCTAATGGTTATTTCCTCCATGAGCAATCTTGGCAGCATTTTACTATCCGTTATCTTTGTATAACCGCTTTCATCATTATATTTTTGGGTAATGGAGGCAGGCATATTTGATTGAAACAAATACCCCTGATCTGTAACGATCCAGATGTATGAATTCGTAAAGCTACCAAGCGAGACAAGAGAATCCTTCAGCAGCAATTCTGCTCTGGCTCTGCTTATATAATTGTCAACATCGATGTTCTGCAGATAATTGCTGAAGACAAGATTGACCCAGCCACTTGTCGTTTCAAGTGTATTAGCCTTTTCCTCAGTCACGTAATCATCCATGAATACGCTTAGCATTACACCTGTTATTAAGAAGGCAATGGCCAGAATCAATAAAAAGATGGCTATCAGTTTACTGAAAATCGTCTTGAACATTATTTTACCTCAAACTTGTAACCAACGCCCCATACCGTCTTCAACTGCCATATCTGATTGGGAATGTCGATCTTTTCCCGCAGTCGTTTTACATGGACATCAACAGTTCTGCTGTCTCCATAGAAATCAAAGCCCCAAACGTGCTCCAGAAGCTGTTCCCTTGTAAACACCTTATTCGGGTTGGACGCAAGAAAATACAGCAGTTCCAGTTCCTTTGGCGGCATCTCCAGATCATTGCCATTCAGCTTCACCACATAATTGGATTTGTTGATAACCAGGTTCGGAAAAATGAGCTCCAGTACGTCAAATTCCTTCCTGTCATACCGTCTGAGTATTGCTTTGACTCTGGCAACAAGCTCCTTCGGTTCGAAGGGCTTGACCATATAATCATCTGCACCCAGCTCCAGACCCAAAACCT
>JAEYRF010000104.1 GCA_023409615.1 Bacillota bacterium
AGCTCCTTGTGGGTGTGCTTTATTTGTCATGCAATTATCAAGGTTCATGTTTATCTGAAATGCATCTCGCAATTCATTCAAAAATTTCTCATTTTAGGGCTTGACTTTTAATAGTTGGTCTTTCTGATTTCTGATTATTTTCACACCCTATATTTACCCTATATTTACCCTAATTCTTACCCGAATATTTACCTCAATTCTATCTTAATTTGTACCTGAGGAGCCTCATTCCATTAAGTATTACGATTAAGATACTAGCTTCGTGTACCAGCATACCAATGGACATGTTCATCCATTCGCTGAAGAATACGCTGGCAAGCAGGAATAATACTACACCTATAGCAATAAGTATATTTTGTTTCATATTTCTTGCTGTAACTTTTGTTAGTCCTAGAGCATGTGGCAGACGACTAAAATCTGAATTCATTAAAACAACATCTGATGTTTCAATAGCTACGTCTGTACCGCTTCCCATGGCTATGCCAATATTAGCCAAAGCCAGTGATGGACTGTCATTAACACCATCTCCAACGAAGGCAACAATTTGGCCTTCTTCAATTAATTTCTTGATATATGCTGATTTATCTTCCGGCAACATATTTCCGTGGGCTTCGGTCAAGCCTAACTCACGACTAACCACGTCAACTGTTCCCTGGTTGTCACCTGATAGCATAACAAGGTTTTTTACGCCTAATTTCTTCAGCTTTAACAGATCTTCTTTAACTCTTGGACGTATCTGGTCACGTACACCCATTAAAACTTTCAGCTTCCCATCAACAGAGGTTAATATGAGCGAATTCCCATCCTTTTCAAAGCGGGCTACATCTGCTTTCTCTTTTTCATTTAGCACAACATTTTCTTTTTCCATCAGTGCAACATTGCCGACTGCTATCCTATGCCCATTGACACTGGCAACAATTCCGCCGCCCTTTACAACTTCCGTATCTTCAACCGGTGAGAATGCCGTTTCACCAATTTCATTCAATACTGCTTTTGCTAATGGATGATCTGATTCACGTTCAACACTTGCAAGATAACTTAAAGCTTCATCAATGCTGTCACCATAATATTCTTTAACTGCAACCGAGGGGTTTCCTACAGTTAATGTACCGGTTTTATCGAATACCATTGTATCCAATCTGCTGAAGTCGCTAATTACTTCACTGCCTTTCAACAAAACGCCATTACGCGCACCATTGCCAATGCCTGCAACGTTTGAAACGGGTACACCAATGACCAATGCTCCAGGGCATCCCAGAACCAGAATTGTTATTGCAAGTTCAATATTGCGGGAAACAAGAAATACAACAATAGCAAGAAGCAAGACAATTGGTGTATAGTATTTAGCGAATCTATCAATGAAACGCTCAGCCTCTGATTTTGAATCCTGAGCCTCTTCAACTAATTCGATAATTTTACCAAAGGTAGTATCTTCACCAACACGGTCAGCGACAATTTGAATAGTTCCGTTGTCCAGGATTGTACCTGCAAATACATTTGAGCCTTTTTCCTTTCCAACAGGCAGGGATTCTCCTGTGATACTGGCTTCATTAATACTGCCTTCACCAGATAAGACCGTACCGTCAACAGGTACTTTTGCGCCGGTTTTAACAAGTAAAACGTCGCCTACATCAACTTCATCTACTTCGACTTCTTCAAATTCTCCGTTTGACATTTGCTTCAAAGCACTTTCAGGTGCCATTTCAGTTAGTTCCTTAATCGCAGAACGTGTTTTATTCAATGTGCGCTGCTCAAGGAAAGCGCCGAATAGGAACAAGAATGTGACAATAGCCGATTCTTCAAAGTTTGAAATTACAAATGCACCGATTACTGCAATAGTAACTAAAAGATCAATGCTAACAACCTTGACTCTTAACGCTTGATATGCTTGAATTGCGATAGGTGCTAATCCTAAAACGGAAGCGATGATCAATGCCCAATGAAATATATCTGCATTTCCGAAACCAAGTTCACTTGTGAATGCAATCGCAATTAGAACTGCACTGATTAACGTTATGTGATTTTTCCTGCTTAATATAAATCTTTGCATCCCATCACCTTCTTTTTTATTATCTCCCTGTTTGAGCATTTTACGATGTGTAAAATTAGTATGATTTATCTAATTGAGAAAGCATATTGTAAACAGCTTCGTAGCTTTCGCATACATCACCTGGAACTGTGTAGTTGTCTGTTATTTCACGAAGCTTTGCAAATTCATCGTTTAGCTCAGGTCTTTCCAAACCTGCTTCATTCATTTTCTTATTGATCCGATCAAATAGCTTATGAACTTCATGGAATTCAGGGTGATTACCTCCATGAACTCTTGCTACAATCGGCACATACTGCTCTAATTTCTTGATATGGTTTTTCTTTGCCTCACTAAATGTTAGTTTGTTTGTCATTTTAATCCCCTTCTTTCTCGTTTTGTTTTATCTTGAGTTCAGTATAGCATGATTTATTGCAAAAAAATTTGACCTAAGTCAAAAATTGAAAATATTCACTATTCCATATTTACTATTCTGCAGCTTCTGCGATTGCTTTCGTTGCATGTACAGTGCCGTGCGGGTGTTGTGGTGGTGCATAGATAGAGTACACTTTCAGCGGAACATTACCTGTGTTTATAAGATTGTGCCATTTGCCGGCAGGTATGATGAATGCATAATCATCACATACATTTGCCTGGAAATCCAGTCTGTCTTTGCTATCGCCCATTTTAACAAGACCTCGACCTTCTTCTATACGTATGAATTGATCGACGTTGGGATGCATTTCAAGACCGATGTCTTCTCCAGCGTTGATACTCATCAAGGTAAGCTGCAAGTGGTTGCCTGTCCATAAAGCAGTGCGGAAGGTATTGTTTTGCCTGGTAGCCTCATCAATATTAACTACAAATGGGTTTGGTCCGTAATCCTTTAGAATAATCGGAATGCCGGCCTTAGACTGGTCCATATAAGGAGCAAATTGATAGGGAAACTGCATCTGAAGATTTGAAGCATACGGTGTCATATTGGCAAAGTAAGGGCATTGGTACATGTTATTCATGTTATACATTTTTCTCATACCTCCATATCTTGATATAATTATCATATGTTTATGTTAAGCAGGTGTGCTTTGGATACAGGTAAACAAACTTGTAATATTCTTAATATTTCTTAATAAATTTCCTCTTACCACATAATAAATACACCGTAAAATTGTATATATGTTTTGTATTAATTATATTACTTATATTACTTATATTTGACTTGCACTGTTTGGACAAAGGGAGAAGACCTATGAGCTTTATTACTTTTGAGAATGTAGAGAGGGAATACCATGTTGGAAACCATATCATTAAAGCAGTTGATGGCATCAGCTTCGGAATAAAAAAAGGAACTGTCAATGTAGTGCTGGGGCAAAGTGGCGCAGGTAAAACAACGGTTCTCAATTTGCTGGGGGGTATGGATTCGCCGACAAACGGTCGTATTATTGTAGATGACCAGGAGATCTCTAAAATATCAGAGCATGATCTTACAACCTACAGGAGAAATAAGATAGGCTTTGTTTTTCAGTTTTATAATCTTGTTCCGAATTTAACAGTTCTGGAAAACGTGCAGCTGGCAAAAGAAATATGCAGCGATTCACTTGACTCGAAAGAGATGCTGATAAAAGTGGGGCTTGAAGATAGATTGGATAATTTCCCGAGTCAGATATCCGGCGGAGAGCAGCAGAGGGTTTCCATTGCAAGGGCTTTGGCGAAAAATCCGCAGATTGTATTATGTGATGAACCCACGGGAGCGCTGGATTCAACCACAGGCCGCATGGTTCTCAAACTGATCTGTGATGCGGCATACGAAATGGGGAAGACTGTAATTATTGTTACCCATAATGCGCTTATGGCAGATATGGCTGATAACGTCATTCACATGAAGGATGGGAAAATAGCTGAGATTAAGCACAATGACAGCCCGATTGATGCAGAGGAAATCATATGGTAAGGAGAACCCTTTTCAGAAAATCCATTAGGGATATGCAAAAGTCAAGAGCCCAGTTTATCTCGATTTTTATTATGGCTACCCTTTCTGTAACCATTGTTACCGGCCTCGACAGTGTCTGGAAAACAATCGAGGATCGTGCCAATGTTATATATGCTGCTGCCAACACTTCAGATTTATGGGTTAATGTTGTTAATCCTACAGAAAAGGAACTATGGAGTGTCTCAAGGATTCAAGGTGTGGAAAAGGTTGAAAAGCGGTTTACGATGAATGCGATAGCCGACTTGAAGGGCGACCCGACTCTACGTGTTTATGCAATTCCCACCCGAGGCACACTAGACAGGCCAAAGCTTCAGCAAGGCAGCTTTTCAAGCCGTGGTGGCGCAATATTGGATGAGGCCTTCGCTAAAGAGCACGGGCTTAAGATTAATGATGAAATTACAGTGAAAATAAACGATAGATGGATCAGCTGCCCTATTGAAGGCCTAGCCTTAAGCAGTGAACACATTTATTCCGTGAAAGGCACCACTACTATAATACCGGACTCAAGGAAATATGGATTTATTATCATAAATGAAGATTTGCTTATGAGTATATATGGACAGAAGGTATACAACCAGATATGCGTAAAGCTGTCTTCGACTGTTGATGCGTCATGGGTGGAAGCGGAGATTGATAAAGCAATCGGGGACAAGCTTATTGGAATTGTGGCCAAAGATGAGGCCGGAAGTATCAACAATATTAACGCAAATATACGGCAGTTTAAAACCCTGGCTACTGTATTCCCGCTGATGTTTTTCCTTGTTACCGCACTGATAACATTGAGTACAATGGTAAGGATGGTGGAAAATCAGCGAGGTCAGGTAGGTGTTCTAAAAGCCCTTGGATACAGTAAAAACAGCATTTTATGGCATTATACCTCTTACGGAATGTATATAGGGTTGCTTGGTGCTTTTCTTGGCCTTTTAATAGGCCCGAATTTTTTTGGCAGGTTATTAATACCATGGCTCAGATTGACTTTTTCCGACTACCGGATTTCAGTCAACTACATCAATTTCATTTTCAGCTTGATTTTGATACTTGCTTGTACGGGAGGAGTTTCCCTTTACGCCTGCCTTAAGCTGCAGAGAGATACACCTTCGCTACTCCTTAGAGATAAGCCGCCAAAGGAAGGAAGCCATATTTTCCTGGAATATTTTCCGGAACTCTGGAGCAAGATGAGATTCAGCCGTAAACTCATTGCGCGGAATACTTTAAAAAGCAAAATGCGCATGATCATGAGTGTACTAGGTATTACAGGCTGCACAGGTCTGATTGTAGCTGCGTTTACCTTATGCAGCATGGTCAATGGTATTGCACGGCAAACCTATCAGGTTACTTACACATACGACCAGAAAATAATCCTTGATAATAGAGTGGATTCTCGCTTTATCAATAATATGAGGCTGGATGGGATCGTCCAGCAGATGGAAGAGACAGCTGTCGAAATTATTTGCCCTGACAGAAAAAGAAAGATGAAACTGTTGACAGTTTTACAGCAGGACAGCCCGCTTGTCCATCTGAAGGATGTTAACGGCAATCCGGTGATTCTTACCCAAGACGGCATTTCCATGACAAGAAAGCTTGCACAGACGCTGAATATTAAGGTGGGGGACAGTATCGAGCTCAAGCGTACAGATAAAAGCTATGTAAAGGTGCCTGTAAGGCAAATAGTACAGATGGTTACCGGACAGGGAATGTATATGTTGGATACAACTTTCGAATCTATTGGAGAAACCTTCAAGCCCACTGCAATCCTTGTAAAGTGGAACAATCAGCCTGACAGCGCATTTCTGAACGGGGATTATGTTGATGAATATGTGGATAGAGCAAGCCAGATAACAGACATTCAATCCAGCACAAAAGTCGTTTATACTGCAGCGGTACTGCTGATTTTCATGGGAGGAATTTTAGCATTTGTTGTTCTGTATAATAGCAGTATTTTAAACTTTTTTGAAAGGATCCGTGACCTTACTACTCTAAGTGTTTTAGGGTTTTACCAAAAGGAAATTCGTTCTCTTGTGCTTACGGAGAATATTCTTTCAGTCATAATAGGGTTCATATTCGGGTTGCCGGTTGGAAAAGTCATAGCCGATATTGCAGCAGGGGGTCTGGATGATCAGATGGATTTGATAAGTCGTATATCCTTAGGTACTGTAGCACTTGCGGGGATAATAACATCCATATTCGCTCTGGTTATTAACAGAATCGTTGCTGAGAAAATGAAAAACTTGAATATGCTTGAGTCATTAAAGAGTGTCGAATAACAAAAATGGAGGTATAATAGTGAAAGAGAAGATTTTAAAGTATAAAAAGTGGGTTTTGGTTGGAGCAGGCCTTATTATAATAGCTGCTGTGATTGGTATAATAAGCTACAATAAAATGCAGGCAAGCAAGGCTAAGACGCTTGAAACCACCACCTCAGCACCGGAAAGGGATAACATACTGGAAGCCTGGGGAGAGGTAAAGGTTGATAAGACATACGCCATAAGTATTGACTTCCCATCTATAGTGACTGATATTAAAGTGAAAGAAGGAGACCACGTATCACTGGGACAGGAACTGGTGACACTGGATATTTCGGAATATCTGGGAATAATGGATAAACTCCAGCAGCAGCTTGCGGCAGGGCAGGCAGGGCTTCAGAATATAGTGCAGGATTCCAGTGCTCTTTCGGCAGATATAGCGCAGCTTGAAAAGGACATAAGCATAAAATCACAAGAATTAAATAATGGAACAAACGCCGATATTAAAATGCTTCAGACATCGTTGAGACTTGCAAAAAAAGAAGAGGAGACTGCAAAAAGGGACGTTATTAATAACCAGGCGCTATATGAAGCAGGTTCAGTTCCCCAAAATGAATTGGACCAATACATTAGAATATTGGATCAAAGAGAGAAAGCCCTGTCGGATATTGAGACTAACCTGGAAAAAACGAAAAGCTCTTTAAAGACGGAGCTTAACCAGTTGAACATCTCATTAAAATCAAAGAAGGCACAGCTTGAACAGATAGAAAACTCTAACGGTGCAAATACGGTAAAACAAAACAGCAGTGTAGCAGTTGCACAGGTCGATCTAGATATTATGAAAAGTAAAAGCGATAAAGATTATATAAGGCTAAACCAGATTGTATCAAGCGTTAAAAACGGCATTGTACAGAATATATCAGTGATAAACGGAACAAGGCTGGGTGTGCAGAATATGCCAACAATGGTGCTTCAGCTCATTGATGCAGATTCTATTGTGGTCAGTGCTGAAGTCGACGAGGAATTTATTAAAAGTGTAACTCCTGGAGGGACCGTAAAGATTGTGCCGGTATCGGATAACAGTTTATCCATTCCGGGAATTGTAACCCAAATTTCAAATATGGCCGTAGAAAAGGACGGGAAGCGGATAATCAGGGTGGAGATAAAGCCGCAGGATCCGGACGGAACGCTGAAACCGGGCTACAGTGCGGATGTATATTTCCCCAATTAATAACGTGGTTTGCCGTTAAAAAAGAAGGGTGAGATTATGGAAAAAATTTTGATAGTTGATGATGATAAGGATATTGCACTACTGATATCAGATACTCTGGCAGATGAGGGGTTTGAATGCCTTATGGCTTTCAACGGGGAGAGTGCCTTCACTTTGATCAAAGACAATCCGGATATTTCTCTTATACTTCTGGACATTATGATGCCGGACATCAGCGGACTGGAAATCTGAAGAGAAATAAGAAATACTGTCTCCTGTCCGATTTTGTTCGTAACAGCCAAAAACCGTATTTATGATACTATGTTAGGGTTTGAAATGGGCGCTGATGATTATATATCAAAGCCTTTTGTTGTGGAAGAGCTTGTTGCAAGAGTAAAGGCGCATTTGCGCCGTGAAAAGAGAAGTCTTGAGAAGAAAAGCAGCGCTATGATAATTGGCGATATCAGACTGGATCCGGAAAGCTATGAAGCTACAGTAAGAGGTATGCCTGTGGAATTATCCACGAGAGAATTTCAACTGCTGCATTATCTTTTTGAAAATGCAGGACGGGTAGTATCAAAAGAGCAGATTTTCACTGCGGTTTGGGGCTCCGACTTTGCAGACATAGGAACAGTCGCGGTGAACATAAAGAACCTAAGGGATAAAATTGATAAAGAAAACCGTTACATTAAAACGGTATGGGGCGTGGGATACAAATTTGTAAGATACACGGAGAATGAAAATGAGTATTAAAGTAAAACTGCCATTCCTTGTTCTTATTGCTTTTATAGTAAATATTCTGATACTTTACATGTATTACAATTTTTCGCTTTCGAATGAAATTTCCTTGTACAACAGCAGTATACAGGAACAGCTGCAGATTGAAACAAATCAGATATCAAAAGAAATAGAAAACAGGAAAGACTTCTCACAGGTGTTACAAAAGATCTCACAGACAAAAAATCGAATCATACGGGTAAGTGACGAGTCCGGCTTTACAGTTTTTCAAGCAGGGGATGAAACAGGCGTGAATGCGGTGAACAGCGCAGCCAGCTTATTTCACTTTGATAATCAGGTTTATTTGCTGACGGTAACACAACCCCTGTCTTTAAAGAATCTATCCGCTTATGATATAGCTTGGAGTTTATTCAGTGCGGAGGTAACAATTATTTGCTTTATTTTGCTGTTTTCTGCGGCTATTATTTATATCTATTATGTCAAACCCATTGTTTCTTTGCAGAAGAATATGGAACACTATAAGGACGGAATACGTCCTAGGAGTATTTCTCGCAAAGATGAGATTGGGCTGCTTCAGAACAGGTTTGTAGAGCTTACAGAAGCAATTGAAAAAGAGAAAAAGAAACAGTATCTGATCATTGCATCTATTTCCCATGATATAAAAACTCCACTTACTTCTATCATGGGCTATGCTGAACGTTTAAAAAAGAATAACCTTCCGGCTGATAAACATGAACGATATCTGAATATAATTTACAACAAGTCTGCTTCGATTAACAATTTGGTAGAGGAGTTTGACGAATATTTAAACCTTCAGATTCAGAGTGGGCAAAAAAGTCAACGAGTATCAGTTGAGAAATTCTGCGCAATTTTAAAATCAGATTATGATGAGGAATTAGCTGAAAGGGGAGTTGCATTTTCCGTAAGTGCTAGTTGCCCTAATGAAACTCTATTCGTGGACATTTCAAAAATGAGGAGGGCTTTTGGTAATATCATCAATAATAGTTTGAAGCATTTTAGCCTGAAGGAGCCTTCTGTTGCTGTATTTTGTACTAAAAAGGGAAATGCAGTATGCTTTTCTATAGAAGATAACGGGACAGGTGTGCCTGAGGAGGAATTGCATAAAATATTTGACCCTTTTTATACTTCAGATAAGGGCCGTTCCGTAGCGGGACTTGGCCTGTCCATTTGCAAAGAAATTGTTGAGGCCTGTGGCGGGACAATTTGGGCGGAAAATAATGAATCCGGGGGTGTCTCCATTAAAATCGACCTTCCTGTTTAGTTCAAATTCGCCCGAGGATTAGAATTGATGTCTGCTACTGTGTATATTTTATACCTAACACATCAGAAATGAGATATTGCAGACCTTTCATTGGACTGGGGATAGGTATGTCAAGAACATATATCAAGCCAAGGACAAACGCTGCGGTATAGAAAACCAAAAAAACAGTAAGATCTCTCCATTCCTTTTTCTTTATTAACTCAGGAATATTAAGCCACGCAACTAAAGCATAAATCAATAGAAGAAATATCATGTAACCTTACCCCTTTCATGCTTTGGTAAACCGCGTAGTTTTGCAATCAGCAGTGATATCGGCGGGATAATAAATATTAGTGGGGCTGAATATATTATGCCTGCGTTTTGTGTTATCTCAGCATGATCTACCGGCGATTGAAATACAGTAGCGGCGATAATAACCTCTATCCCGGCCAAAGGAAGGATCAGCGAAATATATGATTTTAAACCGAGCAATTGTGAAAGCGCCACTGCCAATGCGTAAAAGAAAAGACTGCATTTAAAAAATATTAACATCGTCTGGGCAATGGCGATCAGAAAATCCATTCTTGTTAGGACAGTTCCAATATCAATAAGGCGGGTCGACTGAAAGGATGTTGAAGTCCAGATGTTTTGAGTATTGCCCAGTACCGCCGTATTTCTGACAGCTGCAATAAGGAGAGATATACCACCGATTACCAACCCGGCGAGAGTGTTTCTGGCCACATGAGTATTCTTATTTAGTGAGGACATAATCATAAGGAATACTATTACTTCACCAAACGGGATAGCAGATATAATGTGTATTCCTTGAAAGATTTTGATAAATGGCAGCTCAAAAAGAGGCAGGAAATTGGAGAAATCCATATTGCCAATGAGAAGAACAGTCGTTATGGCTACTACTAATAGAGCAGTAAATGCAAATAAATGGCTTACCCTTGCTAAAACTTCTATGCCTTTAGCGACAGCATACGCACAGGTTGCGGTAAAGACTGCCATTAAGAAAATCAGTGGGGTATCCGGCATTAAAAAAGTTTTATATAATACACTAACACCACGTATGTTAAAAGACAAAGTCATTAAAAAGAATAAGATATAGTATAGTGATATAACTTTCCCGAGAAAACGTCCATATACCAGATCATTAATTTGAATCACATTCATCATTGGGAACCTTTTTGCAAGTGCTGCATAGGAGAGAATAACCGGAGTTGTTATGGCAAGACTTGCCAATACAACCATCCACGTCTGGCTTTTTGTGATGCCTGTCGTAAAATCCAATAATAAAATTGAGCCCTGAACAAAGCCGGCAACTGAAAAAAGTAATTGTGAGCCGCTTATCTTCAATTTTTCAATGCTCATCTTTATTTTCCTTTCCTTGTGTTGCCGGTTTTATCAATAAATCGGTTTTTAGAATTTTTGTTTCTACATCTATTATTAACTCAATAGTCGGATATAGTTCTTCCCATTTGTCTTGTATAATTTTCCATTCACTGTTGTGCTTTTTGTGCAGCATCTCACCAAAACCGAAAATATCGGCGTTCAGCTCTTTGGATTTATGAAATGCCGCCATTATTTCCTGCCGGATCACTTCTGCCTGTGTCTTTTGCATTGCTTCGAATGCCGGAATGGTTGCCAGGTCTTCGGTTGTCGTCTGTTCAGACAGGCCTGATTCCTCATTTATCTTTATATGAATGACTATTTTGCCGTTTCTTATTTCCGGCGTTACCTTGCTTTTTGCGTCTGTAATTTCAAAAACGGCTTTCCCCTTGTTATCGAGAGAGGGAATAATAATCACGCCGCTTTCCACTTTGCCAAGAACCCATAAAAGTCCACGGGTTTCATCCTGGGTTAACTGCCCTACCATCTTGTCCTTTTTGAAAACAGCCATGCCCGATACATGAATATCCTTATTTTCAATGTCTTGTGAAACTCTGACCAACGGTGCCATTGGAGCTGTAGTCGCACTCATCAGGCAGGAAGCAAAATCTTTCATATTTACTTTATAGAAATGGGATGTGAAACCATAGGCATCAACCAGCTTTGTAATATTCATCGCAGGCAGACTCTCGGTTTCCGGTTTAGCATCCATAACGACTGATGCCTGATCATCTGCAATAAGAATAAGGACATTAGGACGCATTTCGTGGGCGCGTAAAAAAAAGTCAATGTACTTTTGCAAACCCTCAGAAGCGATATCATTTCCGAAAATTACTGCCTGATTATGTGATACAAAGAGTCTGTTTCCTGTTTTGTGTGTTAATTGCCTTATCGCTTCAAAAATAGAAGTTCCTGTTGTGGATACATTCCAATATGCTTTACTTTCTCCGCCTCCATTTCCTGATGACGTATTTCCGATTTCATGCACTTTTATTACCTGTGCTGTAAGAAGAATATCTTCTGTATTTTCCCCCTTATCAACTCCCATCCCAATGACGATTTCCAAATCATTTATTTCTCTTCCTCCAAAGCAACCAGATAAAATGAACAGAAGGATGAAGCACATCATCAATTTTAAAACATATATCTTTCTCCTGTTTCTCAGTATGTACTTACTTATGCTATTTTTCGCCATTGCTGCTCTCCTTGTATGGCGGTTTTGGCGCTAAGCCGGACTTTTGACGATAGGAGTCATCATCACTCCAAATGATAGCCTTTGGGCGCTTAAGCATAGTCCATAGCGGCATCCTTATGAAAGAATCCTCTAAACCTGAAAAATTAAGAGGTGCTACCGGCCACAAATATGGTGTCCCGAATGATCTCAAAGAGGCCAGGTGCAGTAAAGTAACTAAAAGTCCCATGATTATTCCAAATCCGCCGGCAATTCCTGCGAGTGCAAGGTAGAAATACCTCAATACTGTTCCTGAATCAATTTGTGCCGTAACAACGAAGCTTGCAATGGCTGTCAAAGCTACAACTATGACCATTATTGGGCTGATCAGACCGGCTTCAACAGCTGACTGGCCCAATACAAGGGCTCCAACAATACTGACGGTTTGTCCCACCGGTTTCGGTAATCGAATTCCTGCTTCCCTTAAAATGTCGAAGATCAATATCATCATTGAGGCTTCCAATAATGCTGGAAAAGGTACTCTTTCACGCCCTGCTGCAATAGAAATCAGCAACTGGGTAGGTATCAGTTCCTGATGGAAAACAGTTAGCGCCACATATGTTGCAGGAGCCAGAACACTTATTGAAAAAGATATGAACCTGATAAGCCGTATAATACTCGAAAGAAATGGTTTTGAATAATAGTCCTCCCCGCTTTGAAAGCTTTCAACAAATAGCATGGGTACGCTAAGGACAAATGGGGTGCCGTCAACAAATATGGCAACACGGCCTTCAAGTATTTTTGATGCAACCTTGTCAGGCTTTTCACTATTTGATACTGTAGAGAAAATTGAATAGGGCGCATCCTCGATAAATTGTTCAATATATCCCGACTCCAGTATCGCATCAGTTTTTATTCTATTGAGCCTTATCCTGACTTCTTCAACCAGCTTGGGATTGGCTACACTTTTTAAGAATGCAATATTTACCGCTGTCTTTGTCTTATCACCGATTTTAAATTTTTCTATGCATAGATCAGGTTCTTTTATTTTTCGGCGAATCAGGGCTATGGCAACATTTATGTTTTCATTAAAGCCTTCTCTCGGGCCGCGGACAACAGTCTCCGTACCCGGTTCATCTACACCGCGGGATTGCCATTTACGGGAGTTGACTGATAAAGCATCCTTTGAACCGTCAATTAATAGAATTGTTTTCCCAGTAAGCAAATCTTCAAATAAATCATTCAACTGATTCACTTTTTCACTATCCGATATTGATAGCAGATTTTTTTTTACAGTATCCATGTCTGAAAAATCCATATCTACACCGTTTTTGAACAGTAAAGTATCATACATTAAGGGGCGTAGAATGTTTTTATGGATTTCTTCTTTATTTACCATGCTGGTAATGAAAATAAGAGCCCCGCTGAATGATCTGTCATAACCGAAATTAAACTCGTGGATGACTAAATCACTGCTATTGGAAAGAGCGCCTTTAATGACTTCCAGGTTTCTTTGCAGCTTGGATTCAATCGGCTTACTATTATTTTTACCCGTTGTGTCAATATGAGAGCTGTTCACCTTTTTCAATGATGAATAGCGAAGCTTTTTCGATATATATTTAAACATGCATATTTCTTCCTGTAATAATTTTATTTATAGTTTGGCAATATGGAGGTAAAATATACATAAGCTGAAAAATATGAAACTGTATGTTATAATTTGGTGACGAGGTGGGTGAGTCGATATGCTTGATGGGAAAATACATGAACTAAAGGAAGACATTGTACATAGTGTACAGGAAGTGATCCGGATCAGGAGTGTTGAAGGAACTGCAAAGGAGGGCATGCCATTCGGTGAAGGTGTGCACAGAGCTTTGGAGTATTGTCTGAATCTGTCACAATCGTTAGGGTTTAAAACAGTGAATGTGGATAATATGGTTGGGTATGCGGAATATGGCCAGGGTGATGAAATGGTTGCGGTTCTCGGGCATTTAGACGTGGTGCCTGAGGGGAATGGGTGGACTTATCCTCCATATGCCGCACAAATACATGATGGAAAGATATATGGCAGAGGAGCTATTGATGATAAGGGTCCAACAATCGGTGCACTATATGCATTGAAAGCAATAAAGGATCTGAAGCTTCCACTAAAAAGAAGAGTCAGGGTCATATTTGGAATGAACGAGGAGACAGGATGCAAATGTGTAGAGCATTATGTAGAAAATGGACATGAACTCCCGGTGTGCGGATTTACACCGGATGCTGAATATCCAATCATAAATGGGGAAAAGGGGATTGTGACCTGCAAGTATAAAAGGAAACTGACTTCTCAGGGCGATATCCGGATACACTCAATACAGGGCGGGATTGCGGCAAATGTAGTGCCGGATTATGCGGAAGCAGTGATTGGTTTGCCTGAGGGTGAAGCGGAGAAAGTTAGAAGGCTGGCAGAAAATATTAAAGAGATTGAAGTAGAACATAAAGAAGATTCAATGATTATAAGAGCCGTAGGTATATCAGCTCATGGCAGCACTCCGGAAAAAGGGAAAAATGCTATTTCACATCTTCTGTTATTCCTGGGTAGGCTCGATCTTTCAGGGGATACAAAAGAATTTATTGATTTTATGAACAAAAACATAGGTCTGTATTTAAATGGAGAAGGATTAGGCATCAATCTTGAGGATGAGATTTCTGGTAAGTTCATTCTCAATCTTGGCAAGATTTCAGGGGATGAAGATGAGATCAACGTTGAGATTAATATGAGATATCCTGTAATGAGAACCTATGAAGATTTTATTGAGATATTTAAAGAAAAGATGAACTGCGGAAAAATGGAGGAAATCTATTTGTGGCACATGAAGAGCCTGTATATCCCACCTGATACAGAGTTTATCAAAAAATTGCAGAAGGTCTATGAAGAGAAGGTTGGTGAAAAAGCTGAACTGATATCAATAGGTGGCGGAACGTATGCAAAAACTATGGACAATATCGTTGCTTTCGGGCCGATATTCAAAGGTGAGCCTATGCTGGAGCATAAGCCTGATGAGTATATCAAAATTGATTCATTAATTAAAAATGTTCAAATCATGGCAGCGGCCATCTATGAACTAGCCACATAGTGATCACAGCCTTCACTAAGAATGAAGGCTTGATTTCTTAACTACGATATTCTATACTAATTTTTACAGGCTTGTGATCAAGTTATCAAACGGCTTAGGATTTGGCTAACAGAGCAATTATTTAAACACAAAAACAGGGAGGTAGCGTTCTGCATGACAAAATTCATTATCAATGCCTGCAACAAAAAAAGCAAAATCAACAAAGAAATTTACGGTCACTTTTCAGAACATTTGGGCAGATGTATTTATGAGGGTCTATACGTCGGAGAAAACTCTCCAATTCCCAATACAAACGGAATGCGCAATGATGTTATCAATGCTCTGAGGGATATCAAAGTCCCGGTTTTACGTTGGCCGGGCGGCTGCTTTGCAGATGAGTACCACTGGAAAGATGGCATCGGTCCGAAGGAAACTAGAAAGAGAATGATCAACACCCATTGGGGTGGTGTAGTGGAAGACAATAGCTTCGGAACCCATGAGTTTATGGAGCTTTGCCGTCAACTGGATTGCGAGCCCTATGTGAATGGAAACGTAGGAAGCGGAACAGTAGAGGAAATGCAAAACTGGGTGGAGTATATGACATTTGATGGCGTATCTCCGATGGCAGAATTACGCGCAAAAAACGGCAGTGCAAAGGCATGGAAATTGAAGTACTTTGGAGTAGGAAATGAGAACTGGGGCTGTGGCGGAAATATGCGGCCGGAATACTATGCCGACCTGTACAGAAGATATCAGACATATGTCCGTAATTATGGAGACAATAAGATATATCGCATCGCATGCGGCGCCAATTCAGGGGATTATAGCTGGACTGATGCTGTGATGAAGTCGGCAGGCCAGTTTATGGATGCAATTTCGCTTCATTATTATACAGTTACCGGTCCTGCATGGGACAATAAGGGCAGTGCTACACAGTTCGGTGAGGCAGAATGGTATACCACTCTTTTCAAAACATTGAAAATGGAAGAACTGGTTACAAGGCATGCGGCAATCATGAAAATGCATGATCCTCAGAATAAGGTCGGGATGATTGTAGACGAATGGGGAACATGGCACGATGTGGAACCTGGTACGAACCCCGGTTTCCTGTATCAGCAAAATACAATGCGTGATGCACTAGTTGCCGGAATCAATCTGAATATATTTAACAAACATAGTGATGTTGTTGTAATGGCAAACATTGCTCAACTCGTCAATGTGCTTCAGTCAGTCATCCTGACGGAAGGTGAGAAGATGCTTCTGACTCCGACATATCACGTCTTTGAAATGTATAAGGAGCATCAGGAGGCTGAACTTCTTGAGAGCTTCATTGAAACCAAGGCTATAAGGTCCGGTGAGAACGCTGTGCCGAACCTGCATGAATCCGTTTCTATCTCGCAGGACGGCAGGATCAATATAACACTTTGCAACCTGTCGATGAATGAAAGCTATCGCATTGATACCGAAATCGCGGGCTTTAAGGCTACAGATATACAGGGACGTATCTTGACAGGAAATATTTGCGATCACAACACATTTGAAGCGCCGGAGCAGGTTAAGCCAAAGGTATTTGAACAGTTTTCAATGACTGATAAAGGACTTACTTTTGAAATCCCTGCAGTCAGTGTAGTTTCTCTCACTTTGAAGTAGTATGGATACTTACTGCAGAAACTGCTTGTTTAGTGGGCAGGAAAAAGAAAAAATGCAAAGAAGTATAGAAGAATATCTCAACAGCCTTTCACCGGAAAACAAAGCCGGTGAAAGGCTGTTTGAAGAGCGCCTTAAACTCTGCAATGTCTGCCCTGATCAACTTGAAGGACTTTGTCGTATATGTGGCTGTTTTGTTAAGGCGCGAGCGGCAAAACGTCAGGCTTATTGTCCTGCTGTCTTACGCAAATGGTAAGGCCGGTAATGATGCATTCTTTATTACGTTTTTGTTACGATTAAAAAACACCCAATAATTTCTCCTTGAGGTACGAATTGTATTACATAATAATACCTAAGGAGGAAAATGGTTATGAAAAAGAAATTGAAAGGGCTTATCTCACTTTTATTATGTATGATGTTGATAATATCTTCATCATCTGCAGTGTTTGCCACTAAGTCCCAAAGTGGTCCTAAGGACATCAAATCAATAAACTCTCTTTTAAATTCAAAGGGTTTCAAAGACGTAAAAGAAAACCATTGGGCATATGATGCTATTATGTGGATGTTTGAAAAGGGTATTATCAGTGGCGTTGGCAATGATAAATTTAATCCGTCCGGAATAGTGACAAGAGCGGAATTTGCAAAAATGATGATCAATACTCTCAAACTGGAGCGATATTCTCCTCAGACGCCATCATTTCTGGATGTGGATAAGAAGAACTGGGCATATTCCTTCGTAGAAGGTGCAAAGTCTTATCTGACAGGTTGGAGAACCTCAAGCGGAGATTACTTTAAACCATCTCAGCCGGCTGTAAGAGAAGATATGGCTGTGGCTCTTGTGAAGGCATTGGGATTTCAGAATGATACTGCTGATGAGAGTATTCTTAATCAGTTTGCCGATGCCGGTGGTATAAATAAAAACCTGAGAAAATATGTAGCACTTGCTGTAAAGAACGGCCTTATGGAAGGAATGGATAAGAATGGTCAGAAGATATTCAGCTCTCAAGGCAACCTGACCCGTGCGGAAGCCGCTACACTTCTTAGAAGAGCTTTCATTAACAATGAAGAAAAAATCACGTACGATGAAGATAAGGTTACATATGATGAAACAGGAACATATGTTAAACCGGTTGTGTCGGTCGCTAAAGAGAATGATACGATAGTTGTAAGGTGGAATAAGATCGCTTCTGACAACCTGGAGGGCTATAAGGTTGTTATCTCAAGAAATAATTCAACACCGAGTTATCCTAATGACGGTTATCTATACTATATCACCGACCGTAACAAGAACTATGCACTGATTAACAATAGCACAGCTTACACCAATGGTGATTTCGGTAAGTATCTTACTGAAGGAGAAAAGTATTACTTCAGCGTAACTGCTCTTTATAAAGATAAGAAAGTTGCAGGAACTGCAGTACAATTCGAATATAATGGCGCTCAAAACCCTGAAGAATATGTGTTGCCGGTTGTTACTGCTGCTGAGGAGAATGGAAAGCTTGTACTGCGATGGAACAAAATTGATTCTGCGAAGTTGAAAAATTACAGGGTTGTTGCTTCCAAAGGCGATTCCACACCATCCTACCCGGACAATGGATATTTATTATCGATCACAGACAGAAATAAGAACTATGCAGTGATAGACAACTTAACAGCATATACCGGCGGTGATATTGGAGGTTACTTTGTAAAGGGAGAGAATTACTACTTTAATATAACTGCAGTATATGAAGATCGGGTAATCGCAGGAAACACGATCCAGGTACAGTAAAATGGTGAGGACAGTGCCGTACAATTCCCGGCTCCAAAGGTTACTGCTGCATATGAAGAAGGTAAACTGGTGGTCAGGTGGGACAAAATCGACTCAGCCAGGCTGGCTGAGTACAGGGTAGTTATTTCACAAAATACCCAGACACCTGCTTATCCGGCCAACGGTTTCTACGACGCTGCTCTTGGCAAGGATATTACCTCGGTTGAAATCGATGGAACCAAGACGTATTCCGGAGGCGATTTTGCAGCATTAACCTACGGTATGGAATATAATTTCAGCGTGACTGCTGTTTACGACAATGGTAAATATGTTGCAGGCAATGCAGTTAAGATACTGTATCTGATCAATGCAGGGGAATAGAATAGTAATAAACCCGAACGTACGCTAAAACACAGTGTTATGGAGACAAATCCACAAAAGACAAATCCACAAAAGACAAATCATTACTGATAAAGCAAGCCCACAAGCATATAAAGCCTGTGGGCTTTGCGCTGGTGCGCCAAGCGTGGGCGTAATCTGATCTCCTTTGCTTATGAGGATGGTAAATATGCCATCAAAGTTATCAAAGGAGAGGACACGATAGATGTGCAATAAGGTGGTATTCACATAAAATTTTAAGAATGACTTGACATATGAAATATTAAAAATACAATGTATGTATTGTTAAAAATAATGATGTATGGCAGTACTCATACAAAAGATGTGAAGGGGTAAATATGGGCGGATTGTTTGGTGTTGTTTCCAAGGAAAGCTGTGTGATGGATTTATATTTCGGAACAGATTATCATTCCCATCTCGGCACGAGCCGTGGCGGAATGGCTGTATGGACCGGAAACGGGTTTTCAAGATATATTCATAACATAGAGAATATTCAATTCAGAGCAAAATTTGAAGAAGATCTTGCCGAGATGACAGGCAATATGGGTATTGGGTGTATCAGCGATACAGAGGCTCAGCCGCTAACCGTATGTTCCCACCACGGCCATTATGCCGTGACAACGGTAGGACGTATAAACAATATTGACGCACTGGTTAAGAAGGCTTTTGCCAACAACTACATACACTTTCTTGAAATGAGCAGGGGAGAGATTAATCCAACGGAAATGGTTGCCGCGCTCATCGATCAGGAGAATTCGATAAGTGAAGGGATTCTTCGGGCACAGCAGGAGATTGATGGTTCCTGTACAATGTTAGTTTTAAATCACAAAGGTATTTATGCCTCTAGGGATCGCTTTGGTAGAACTCCTCTGGTAATTGGTGAAAGAGAAGGGTCTTACTGCGCTTCATTCGAGTCAAGTGCATTGCCAAATCTGGGATATCATCAGTGTTATGAATTGGGGCCGGGCGAGGTGGTTTTACTGACGACCGATGGCATTGAAAAAATATCGCCTCCACGTGAGAAAATGAAGATATGTGCCTTCCTATGGGTCTATTACGGGTATCCCGCCTCCTCATATGAGGGGAAAAATGTTGAAACGATGCGCTACCGCAGCGGGTCGGCACTTGCAAAAAATGATAACGTAGAACTGGATTTAGTCGCCGGCATACCAGATTCGGGGGTTGCTCATGCGATAGGATATTCCAACGGCTCCGGAGTACCATATGCAAGACCTTTTGTAAAATATACTCCGACATGGTCCAGGAGCTTTATGCCACAGGAGCAAAGTATGCGTAACCTGGTTGCAAGAATGAAGCTGATTCCCATACCGGAACTGGTGGAAGGAAAGCGCATCCTGTTTTGTGACGACTCAATTGTAAGGGGAACACAGCTGCGTGAAACGGCAGAACTCATGTATGGCTTCCAGGCCAAAGAAGTCCATATCAGACCGGCTTGTCCGCCTCTGCTTTATGGATGTAAATATTTGAATTTCTCAAGATCGCGTTCGGAAATGGATCTAATCACACGCCGTGTTATAAAGAAACTTGAGGGCAGCGAAGAAGCCAATCTGGATAAATATTGTGATCCCGAAACGGAAAAGTACGGCTGTATGCTCCATTGTATTAAAGACGAACTCAAAGTGACCAGCCTGAAATATCAAAAGCTGCAGGATATGGTTGATGCCATCGGACTGCCGATAGACAGCGTATGTACCTACTGTTGGAACGGCAGGGAGTAAGGCCTGATGGTGTTCATCATCATCTGAACGACTTTTGACACTATTATACTATTTATTACTGCATTGGCCGGGACCGGCTGGCTGATGGAAAAGAGAATTGAGCACTAAAAGTAAGACTGTATTAAAAGAACGGGACATGCCAATGATTATTGGTATGTCCCGTAATATGGCTAGGAGATGCTTCAATCCACATCAGGTTCAAGATTATCAGGGACTGTCTCAAGCCTTTCAGGGTGCTGTACAAAAGACCGGAAGAGCTTGAAAGCTGATGCGTAATAATGACCGTCGACAGTTCTTTCGTCTGACACGACCTTCATGGTGATGTATTTTCTCTCCACAAAATTATTGTTGGAATCAATTTCTCTTTCTTTGAGTTTCACACCAAATGCTAAGAAGATCGAAGTGGTTCCGAAATCATAAAGGTGATGATAGATCGGTTTGATCCCAAGAGAACCAAGGTCGGTGACAAAAAAGCTGGTATGAAATGGACTCAGCTTATTGATGATACGGGGCATACAGCCTATATAATCCAGAGATCTCAGAAAAAAGACAATAAATTTGAGCAAAAAGCCCGGACAGAGCATTAGCAAGTGTGCGAGCTTATCTGTGTCGTTTTGTGTATCAGGAACCTTGTTTTCCAGGATCATTGCATTCATTTTTGCGGCTATCTGAGTAAGTGTGTCAGTTGGCTCAAAGGCGAACTTGATAGTTGTCTCAGGACTATCAACCGTTAATTCCTTTTTAATAGCCAATGAGACAAGTATCTCATTGCGGGCATATATTTTCTGACCGGCGATGAAGCGGTTCAATGCAGGCCTCAGTGCTATGGTCCTGACCATTGCTGCCACCAGTACATGAAGCATACCGATGCTATTTCCGGAACTTTTCTTCAGTTTTCGCAAATAAGCCTCGGTATGACTGATTTCTATTTTATCCTCAAAAAAGTTCTGTGAATCTGAGCGATATCTCATGATAAATGGAATCAGCCTATAAAAAGAATCCAGTGATCTGAGCCGCCTTCCGTCATATCTGTCTCCCAAACGCCTTTTTTGTTTTGTCATTAATGACATCCTCCTATTTATCATGCATCTTCTTTGCGGTAAATCTTGCTGATTATACGAACTTATATCATTATTTCATATATCACAATTTCACAATGCGCCATATATGACAGAGCGTATTCTAGGCGCATGGAATTCCTCCAGACTTGGCTGCAGCTGCTGCATATATGTTACAGATAGATCCTCGCTGCGATCGATCATCATCCATGTGCCCAGCATTCCTGACCAGCCGAATTCTCCAATGCTTCCGTTACAGCCGCCTTTTGCAGGATCAGTCATGATACGGACACCAAGACCATAACTGTATCCGGCGTGATGCGGCCAGTTATAATCAGCTTGCTGCAGAGCATTAAGATGATTTGTCGCCATCAAATCTACCGTTTTACGGCTGAGAATCCTCTCTCCGCCAAGCTCGCCGTTATTACAAAGCATCCGGGTGAAACGCTGATAATCACCAAGGGTAGAAAGCAACCCCGAACCGCCGCCTTCAAAGACATCTCCGGCGTGTGTAAACTCATCCATATCTGTACTTTTTATCATTGCTCCATCGGAATTACGATAGTAGAAACTGCAAAGGTGTTTCTTTTTTTCCTCAGGAATACGGTGAAATGTGTTCTTCATTCCCAGTGGGTCAAAAATCTCATCCTTCAAGAACTGACCATATTTTTTACCTGATATAACTTCAACAAGTGCAGCCAGCACATCATGGCTCAAACCATATCGCCAGTGGGCCCCGGGGTCAAAGCAAAGCGGTACTGATGCAATCATTTTCACAGCTGTTCTCAGATCATATTTTAACCCGGACGTTTTCCAACCTTCCATAATTTCTTTTATTTGGCGGCCTGTTGCAGTATTGTCCTCACCATAGGTGAGCCCTGATGTCATTGTAAACAAATCACGGATGCGGATAGGGGTTTCCGCCGGTGATATTGAAATAGCGCTATTTGGTGATGTCCTGTAGACCATGGGATTGCTGAACTCGGGCAGATACTCTGATAATGGATCATTGAGTGTATATAGACCGCGTTCATATAATTTGAGCGCTGCTGTGCAGGTGATGACCTTTGTCATTGAGTAAATGCGATACAATGTGTCTTCGTTAATAGGTGATTTTGTTTCCAGATCGGCAAGGCCAAAATACTCACTGTACTCAGGATTACCCTTGTAAACTACTGAGCATGCGCATCCTGAAGGGCCTTTTTCCACAAAGCTTTTCAAAAGCGGTGTTAAACCTGAGAATCGGTTCATATGTGAAAGCCTCCCATAATAAAATATAAAATACTACTGATAGTTTAGCATCCGTTATTGAAATTTGCAAATCATATTAAATACCTGATAGCACTGGTGTTGCGTGGAAGCAGAAGACTTTTTCTCAGCAGTAGATGCGGATTATTGGTATATTACGACTGTAAATGGATTCTACGCTGTGTATTATACAAGTTTTAGATTATTAAGGCTGATTTGCTATACGTGGGAAATAAAGTATTGTATAATAATTGACTAGAAATATTGCACTTTTATACAGAGGAGTGATTACCTTGATCGATAAATCCCAACCGATACCTTTGTACTATCAGGTAAAGGAAAGTCTCCTGGAAAAAATTAAACGCAAGCAATTCAATGTTGGAGATCTGATCCCTTCGGAATCGGAACTTCAGGAGAATTACAAGGTCAGTCGAATCACAATCAGGCGAGCAGTTCAGGAACTGGTTCAGGAAGGACATCTCCATACTCAGCAGGGGAAGGGTACGTTTGTCAGCAAGCCAAAGGCAAGTCAGGAACTCAATCTTATAACAAGTTGGGTTGAAACAGTCACTGCTCTTGGTATGCATCCGGAGTCGAAGATCCTTTACTTCAATGAAATGCAAGCTCCTTTGAATATTGCAAAAATGCTTGATATTCCCGTCGGAGACAAGATATTACGGCTGGAACGAATCAGATTTGCGGATGATGAGCCCATTTGCCTTATGACAAATTATCTAGTGCCTGAGTTCATGCCCGACTTATTGCAAAAAGGACTGCAGAGGGAATCATTATATGAAGCACTTGAGAGACAATATAGTATCGTTCTGACAAGAGCAGAGGAGATCGTGGAAGCAAAAGCAGCAAGAACAAAAGAGGCAGCGTTGCTGAATGTTAGAAGGGGAGCGCCGCTTTTGTGCGCAACCCGTGTTACTTACGAGGCTGCTGACCGTCCTGTTGAGGTTGTCATTTCCATAACGAGGGCAGACCGTTATTCATATAAAATTCAACTTGCAAGCAGAAATAAAGGCAATTAGATATCATAAAATTAGATATTATAAAAGCCGGGGTTTGAACAACCATCCGGCCTTAGTGAACAAAGCATTATTTGCCCCTTGCTTCTTTGATCTTGGACACAAATTCCGCTGCAAGACGGGTTATGCCAGCGTAGTCTCCGGTCTTTGCGCCTGCTGTCAAGCTTCCGCCTGCACCGACTGCCACCGCACCTGCTTTTATCCATTCGCCCACATTATCAATGCTGACTCCACCGGTTGGCATCATGTTGGCTTGGGGAAGGGGACCCTTGATTGCTTTTATTATCTTTGGACCAAATGCCTCTCCGGGGAACACCTTCAAAATATCTGCACCCAGCTCCATTGCTTCCACAACACCCTCGATTGTCATTACGCCGGGCATGTAGGGTACCTGATATCTGTTGCACAGCTTGATCGTTTCTCGACTGAGATATGGGCTCACAACATATTGCGCTCCTGAGAGGATCGCGATTCTTGCCGTTTCCGGATCCAGAACAGTACCAGCACCGATGATTATTTTGCCGGAATATTCCTTCGCAAGATCTTCAATTACTTTCGTTGCGCCAGGAACAGTATATGTGATTTCAATTGCTGCTGCACCGCCTTCCAGGCACGCATCGGTAATTTTTTTTGCAGTCTCGGAATTGTCCGCTCTCACTACGACAACGAGGCCGGAATCAGTAATTTTATTAATGATCTCCCATTTTTTGCTCATGCTGTTTCCTCCAATATATGTTTGATGCTAATCAATCGTATTACTTCCACTTCGGGTTGTCAATGATTACAAGCTCACCGCCTTTTTCAACAATAAGCTATCTGTAACCTTTAGTTTCAATTGTACCATAATCGTGACCTGCATTAGCACGAAATACAAAAAAAGTTACAATTTTTTCATTTTCAACATTGATGCTTCTGCAGGTCTCTGGAAGAGTATTAAAATGTAAGAATGTATATACATTGTAATATATAATAAAGTGTATACCTGCTGCTTGCGAGGCAATCTGTTTATACTAACGCTATTTACATTAACGCTTGAGTTCAAATGTAAACTTGCTCCGGTCACTCCTGTATTTAGCAAGCGAGTATTCAACGGGCTTACCGTTTTCAAGGGATATAACGCTCTCAAAGTATTGTACCGGTGCGCCTTTTGCAATTTGAAGCTGATAAGCTTCAAAATCACCTGCAATTATAGATTCCAAAGATCTCGTAGCGTTTGAGATCAGTAAGCCGCTTTCCTTCTCGATAATCTCATAAATAGACTCTTTCTCAAGATCGTGCATCATCAATCCAGGGCATACACTATAGGGGATATAGGCAATTATAAAAACAATTGGTTCGTCATTAGCAGATATTAATCGGGTAAGTCTGATAACATCATCCCCTTCATTTATTTTAAGTATCAGCGCTACCTTTTCATCACATTTGACCAACTCCCTTGCAAGAATCTTAGTTGAGGGGTTAAATCCCTTTTTTCTCATCTCATTGTTGAAGCTGTCGAGCACAAGCAGGAAGTTTTGAGAAATTTTTGGCTTTGAAATAAAAGTTCCTTTTGCTTTGATACGGTAGAGGTAACCTTCAACAACCAGTTCATTTATGGCTTGACGCACAGTGGGTCGACTGATGCCAAAGTGAGCACTGATTTCAATTTCTGTAGGGATTGGCACTTCGGGATCTTCATGGCGCTCTTTTATGTAATCAAGTAGTATAGTCTTCAACTGGTAATAAAGTGGAATTGGTATGTTTTTATTCAAAGTATTACTGCCGTTAATAAGCATTCTCTTGACCTCGATTCATTTCTTTTAGTCTAATTGTTATTATGTAATTACATTACAATTTACTGCTATTATTATACACTGCAAAAAAATGAAAGTCTACAGAAAATCTTTTTCTAACACTTAAGAGAGGCTCTGAGGTTTTGAGAGGCTCTAATGCAAGATGTCTACAGCTCACTGTACAAATTTTTGACTAGGGGACTGAATTCTGCCTTTTAATGCTCCAAATGGTTAACATAACCCGGAAACACATTATTTATTAGTCCCATACTCGATTTTTTGTACAAAATATCAACGAATTTTATTACTGCCTATTTTAGTACAATAAAAGTGCAACTACATAACTCGTAAAAGGGTTGAGCAATAGCACTTATTTTGACCGCATAAAACTGGCGAACATGCGCCACTCAAAAGACGTAGTTTTTGTTGGGTACAAAGAAAAAGCTTCGGGTGGATTACGAAGCTTTTTCTTACTTTTGAAAGGGGCTTTGGAACTTTGAAGCCTTAGGTGCCAACTCATGCAGATTGTGGCTGACGCCTTGATACAAGGTATGCAATTGCGCCGAATATTGCAGATGCAACTACAAAGTTGACAGGCGCAAGGAGAATACCACGTTCAGATTCTATGCGGAAGAAAAATTCCAAGGGCACTTTAAAACTATTCATATCCAGAAGTATTGGCAGTCCAATGAATGCCAGTCCGAAGCAGACCCAAAACAGGGTGATGAAAATGTTGCCGAATTTATACGCCAGAGTACTGTAAAACAGTGAGAATGAGCATATCAGGAAGAAGAATGCCGTAAGCCATATAAATACTGAGAATACACCAGAGCCCTCATATATAAGGTTTATAAGATTAATGCTGCCGAACCTGCCATTCCCCATTGATTTCGATATGGCATCTTCTACTTGCATAGAGATAGATGAAATAACGGAAAATGACAGGGACATGATTGCAGATGTAACTATGCCGGAGAGTAATATGTTCTTTCTGGTATTTCCAAACATCAATAAATAGTTGAATGTTTCTTTATAGGCCGCAATAACATAGATAAAAATGAATATTCCTGCGCCTATATAGAAGCCGGAGTTGATGCTTCCGCCGGAGCCATTGTCAATAGAAACCGCAAACAGGATAAATAGTGCCAGAGATACTAAAAAGTATATCGTCAGAAAGATTACTGAGCCTTTAATCATATTTTTTATTTGAAAATTAATGCATTTCGAAAGTCTGTTCATGCTTCTTTACCTCCTATTAAATCGGACTCCCCAGTATTTTGGCTGGTTAGATAAATAAAGATTTTTTGTACCGGAACGGGTGAAATATCAATATTATGCTCTGTGAACTTCTTTTTAGTTTCCTCGGTAAGTTTATCAAAGACAACACATACTTTGACATTGCCTATCATTTCACTATGAAGTACATTCAGACCGGAGACCGCGCTGTCAACAATCTCAGTTTTGCCCGAAACATAACAAGCTTTTTCCTTAAGTTCTTCTACAGACAGGTGTTCGATCATAGCACCTTCTTTAATAATAATAATCTCCTCAAATACATCAGCAGATTCTTCAATTAGATGGGTGGAAATGATAAAGGTTCGGGGAGCATTTGTGTAGTCATCTATCAGTTCTCTGTAGAACAGGTCTCTCACAGCAGCATCCAACCCAAGGACAGGCTCGTCGAAAATAGTTATGGGAGCTCTTGAGGCAAGGCCGATGACGACCTTGATAATAGACTCATAACCACGGGAAAGCGCTTTAAATTTTTTCTTTGTACTCAGGTCAAACTTTTTACAAAGCTGTAGTGCATATTCCATATCAAAAGTCACATAGAATTTTGCTGCAGAGCTTATGATTTCTGAGACCTTCATGGAGGGAATGAATAGATTTTTTTCCGGCATATAGCACATTTTCGCAAGGACATCCTGGTTTTCAACCACATTTTGACCTAAAACTGTAATTTCACCGTTATCTGCAAAGATACGGGAAGTGAGAAGATTTAACAATGTTGTTTTACCGGCACCGTTGCGTCCAAGAAGGCCGTATATTCTGTTGCTTTCAAGGCTGATACTAAAGTCTCTTAGCGCATGAACAGCTCCATAGCTTTTTGTAAGATTCTTCGTTTCCAATGCTGCATCACTCATTCGTTTTGCCCCCTTTTCTGATCAATTCAATCAATTCATCTATTCCTATACCAAGGTTTTTTGCCTCATCGAGAAGTGAGACTACATACTTCTCATAGAAGCTGCTTTTCCTCGTTTCTCGGATCACGTTTTTTGCCCCGCTTGTTACAAACATGCCTATTCCTCTCTTCTTATATAGAATTTGTCTGTCGACAAGGATATTAATGCCTTTCCCGGCAGTTGCAGGATTGATTTTGTAGATGACCGCCATTTGGTTTGTGGACGGTATCTGTGTCTCTTCCTCGATATTGCCCTTGATGATTTCATCTTCAATGCTTTCGGCAATCTGAAGGTAGATTGATTTATCATTGCTGAAATCCAGCTTCAAATTTAATACACCTCCGTTTCAGTTTGTTGGTATAATGGTTAGTTACTTATGTAATTAACCATACAACAAACCAAGTGAAATGTCAACAGTTAATTTTCTAAAATAGAAAATAATATTGCATTAAAAATCAATTACAGGAAAAGAACTATTACTGTTTGTACCGCCGCAAAATGTCAGTAAGCTGATGGTATTGCCTGTCCAAAGATTGACAGATATAATGTCCATATCATAGAGAAAGGAAAACGCTTCTGTTTTTATGTACCATTGTATCGAGCAAG
>JAEYRF010000007.1 GCA_023409615.1 Bacillota bacterium
CCTGGGAACCCACATGCTTCTTTCGGATATTGGGACTTTCCTTGAGGATACAGTACGCAGATATGATGGTTATGCAGTAATTATTGAGAAAAATACAGGTTCTTTAATAGCTAATTCAATGGGAGCAGATAATTTTACCATACTTTATGAGGGTACATTAAAGCGTTACAGGATTGGAGAAATTGGAAATTCTGATATGTGGCAAGCGTATGAGCATTATAAAACGAATCAAAACCCGCGCTTCGTATATAGAGGCGAAAATGATAAGCTCTATGTCAATACTAGTGAAATTCATATGGAAGGATTTGATTGGGTAGTAATATCCGCAATCCCCGAACGACTTCTAATGACAAATGTTCTCAAAAGTATTTATATGACCGCTTTTCTTATTGCACTTGCCCTGATACTTTCACTCACTATTTATAAACTTATCACCGGAAAACTCCTGAGACCTATAAACAGCCTGCTGCAGGTTTCTGCGGCATTATCCTCAGGCGACTTGTCGAAGAGAGTAGAAGTGGTTAGAAACGATGAAATTGGAAAAATATCAGAAAGCTTGAATAAAGTCGCTGATAAAATGCAATATCTCATTAATAACCTTGAAACTAGCGTTAAAGAAAGAACAGAGGAATTACATAAGGCGAACGTGGCGTTGGTAGAAAATAAAAATCAACTGCAGCTTTTGTTGAACTCAACCGCAGAGGCAATTTTGGGGATTGATGTGGACGGGAACTTCACATTCTGCAATACCAGTTGCATTAAAATGTTGGGATATAACAGCCCTGAGGAATTGCTCGGGAAAGATATACATTCGCAGCTTCATTACAACCGAAGCGATGGCACACAGCTTAATATTAATGAGTGCAAGATTCTTCAGTCAATTATGCAAGGGAAGGGTTTTGAAGCTGACGACGAAGTGTTCTGGAGAGCTGACGGGACTTGCTTTGATGTCGAGTACCATTCCTATCCTCAAATAAGTAATGGTAAGATCGTCGGTGCGGTTATAACCTTTATGGATATCACTGATCGCAAGAAAAGAGAAGAAGAGATCCAATATCTGAGTTTTCATGATACACTGACAGGCCTTCACAACAGAAGGTTTTTTGAGGAAAATATGCTCAAAACTGACACTGAAGATAATCTGCCTCTGTCTGTAATTTTTGCAGATATTAACGGGTTGAAGATGACTAATGATGTATTTGGGCACGCTGCTGGAGACCAGCTGATAAAAAAGTCTTCTGAAATACTTGTGCAGTCCTGCAGAGATAATGATTTAATTGCACGCGTTGGCGGCGATGAATTCATCATAATTTTACCGAAAACAAACGATGAAAACACAAGAAATATTATCTCGCGGATCAGGTCTGGTTTGCAGGATGCACGTATTGCTTCAATAAAGTGCAGCATTTCGCTAGGCAGTGATACGAAAACAAGTATGCAGCAATCTCTGGAAGAGATAATAGCAAATGCTGAAAATGTGATGTACAGGGATAAGACAGCAAATCGTAAATCCACGAACAAGGATATTATTGATACGATTATTGACTCATTGCATTCAAAGAGCACCGGTGAGAAACAACACTCTATTGCTGTCAGTGAATTATGCGGTGAAATTGGAGCCGCTTTGCACCTTGTCGAACCGGAAATCAATAAATTAAAACGAGCGGGTTACTTGCATGATATCGGTAAAATTACACTTGATGAAAGTGTTTTCTCTAAAGAAGCATCACTAGAGGAAGAGCTTGAACATATGCAGCAGCATCCTGTTGTTGGATATCGCATTTTGAATCTTTTTGATGATACATTGGATTTGGCGGAATACATATACAGCCATCATGAAGGGTGGGACGGCAATGGGTATCCGAGGGGGCTGAAGGGCGAACAGATACCACTGATATCAAGAATAATATCAATCGCGGAAACCTATGATCGTGTACTGAGCAAAGGAGAGCATTCACCAGCAGAAAGAAAAAGAGCGGCTATTGGAGCTATAAAAGAGGGTACCGGGAAGAAATTTGACCCTCAAATTGCGGAATTGTTTGCTCGAATGATGGACGAGAAGAACAGGTGAGAAAGGGTATGATGTGTATTGAGCACCGTCTTTAAATTTAAACATTACTACATGTCTCAATAGTTTTTGTCTCACATTTCTTTTATCCTCCATGGTATGCAATTTTTCATATGGTTGGCATTACGGTACCGCCGTTTACCGGGATATAGGCTCCCGTGATAAAGCTTGACAAATCGGAAGCCAGAAAGGCCACCACATTCGCAACTTCCTGATCTGTACCTCTGCGACCCATCGGTACCATTTTTAGGTAGTCTGTATTTTTGTCCGTACCGTTCATCCTGTCCTTGTCGCTTATCGTCCAGCCTGGTGCAACCTGGTTTACCGTGATTTGATGCTCAGCAACCTCTCTTGCTAGGACCCGGATAATGCCGTCCATTCCTCTTTTCCCGGAAGCATATGCAGATTGCCCTATATTGCATTGCATTGCGGTTTCGGTATTAATTGCTATAAAACGTCCTGCTCTTTTTTCAATCATAAAGGGTATAAAAGCTTTTGCCATAAGTACATTTTGCATGACACAGGAACGGAACTGGCTTTCGTAATCTTCCGGAGCTTGTTCGAGTATAGGCTTCCATGGGTATTGGATAACCGCGTTATCGACGATGATATCTGGCTTTCCAAGTCCGGCGGCAATTGTATCCCTCATTTTCATAACAGACTCAAAATCTGTAATATCAGCCTGTACAATAATAGCCTTTCTTGAGAGCCTGTCGACCTTATGCATAAGCTCTTTTGCCTTTTCCTCATTACTGTGGTAATGAATCACCACATCTGCGCCGCATTTTGCAAGGGTGAGTGCCATGACTCTGCCTAACTCGCCGGTCGCGCCTGTGATGACTGCAATCTTGCCTGTCAAATTTATTTCCATAACTCATTCTCCTTAAATATCAAATTTAATTGAACTATATCGATTCGACTTCTTCACGTGCTATCTTCACCCATCTGGTAATGCGTTCCGGCTGGTTTAATACTGTGTGAGTATCCTTCAAAATTATTTCCAGTACATTATTCTTCGTTATTTTCAAAGTATTGCTAATATCATTCCTGATGATCTTCTCGTCAAAAATCGTACAGACGGGGGCGGGATTTGGCTTGCGGCTAAAAATATATTTTTTCCCAAGGTAATCAGCCATTTTTTCCTGGTCGCACCAAGGTGAAACAGACAACCTTCTGAGGTTCGGGACATTCTTGATATACTGCCAGCGGTCCTGTATAGGTTCGCAGCAGCCGTAGCAATTCAGGCCAAACAATGACATCATAGGCATCTGATACTGGAAGACGAATTCATTAAACATTGCGGGGGATGCTCCGATTGTCTCCTGTGAGTCTGTTCGTCCCCAAGTGTCTATCAGGCGGACCGGCGATCCCGGCTTCAGGTCCTTCTTAGGCAGTTCATCGGTATATCCGACTCCCCCTGTTCCGACATAGTCGTTTTCATTGTCCAGCATCAAGAGACCTTCTTTTTCCAGCCACCGGTAGTAACCAATCCAATCGTCCGAGAGGAATTTGATGAGGCGGTGCAGATTGTCCGGGTCATCATACATATTTGTGAGCATGGCTTCCATACCGATGAGCTTCATAGCTTCCCATGTAATGGAGCTGGTGTAGTAGGTATATCCGCGGATCCTGGAAGGAAGCAGGTCTCCGAACAGTTCCTGCGCAAGAGCCAGATTCTGTTGTGTAAGATCCCTGTCTACCTTGAATTGCCTGAAATGCAGCTTCTCCAAATCTCTTTCCAGATTGGTGACAGGCGGTTCATAACGGAAGCTGCCAAGGCCTTCCCCATGCACTTCCCTGATTTCGACGCCATAATCTCCGGGTGTGATTTCCCAGGGGATATTGAACCATGGTTCGAGGGTGTTATCGTCGTTGATGTGCTCCCACCAGTATATCTGGCTGCGCAGCTTCCATTCCCAGACCCTGAGCCTTGGATCCTCACACTCCATTTGGTTTTCGGGCAGCAGTTCCCTCCACGCACCCTCCGGAAAGCAAAGTACCAATGGCTTTTCCGGCTTGAGAGCATTAAATTTGCAAATGCTTTGCCTGCGCTTTTCCATAATAGGCAACTCAGCTATTTCACGGACTTTCTCAGCCAGGCTCCTTAGTGTTTCTCTGTCCTTTTGACTAATCATTCGATACATCCCTTTCCGGAGTTTTTATTAGTAAATGGCCTTTATTAGGATAATGCAGCGGGGACATCAACTAAATGGAATGACCATTTCATCTTTTCTGTCCAGAACCGACGTTTTACCTTTCATCATGACAATTACATTTTTTGCGGACGGGTCCGGCTTCAGGACCAGATTGCCAGGCTTTTCTGCTACAATTTCAAAATGCAGTGAGTCTCCGTCCATAACATATCCTCTGATTATAACAGGTACTCCTGTTTTGATTATTTCAGATCCATTGCATAAAACAGATAATCCCTTGTCCATGATAACTACAAAAGTGCTATCTTTTCCTACGGGGAAGTTTCTTATGACGGCGTAATCCCCGTTCAGATTTCCGAAACGCATACCGCTCCACGGCTGGGCTTCAATCAGCTCGGAGATAGCCAGATAGCCGAGCAGCCCTCCCCAGTGATATACGGGATCTGCATTTTTGACATCGCAGCCTTCTCCTGTTACGGCGTTGTAATTCTCATGTATGTGGTTCTTTTCCTCCCATTCCTTCTGGAACAACAGTTGGCTTTTCTGAGCAAACTGATAAGCCACATCGTGTAAACTGTATCTCTTAAGCCCTTCGCCCATCAGGAAATTCATGGGTCCCCATATCCTGCCCCTCCAATAGTCGTTGTCATGGAAAGCAGGATCGTTTCTCGAAATGCTTGGTATGACATAGCGTCCCCAAAATTCATTCTCGTTTAAAAGGTGTTCCTTAACCATGCGTTCTGCCTGATCCGGAGTCGCGACCCCGGAAATCAACGGATAGAAATTGGTGGGTGAAAGCCGATAGTGGAATCGGCCGTCCCAATGACGGTTTAGGAAGATACCGGTCTTTTCATCCCATAACTGCTGCTGCATGGCTTCTCTCATCCTGGAGTACTCTTTTTCCAGAGACCCGGCTTGCTCTGTTTTACCAAGGATCCGGGAAATTTCGGCCAGTGCCCAGCAGTCCATCGCGTACAGCGAGTTGAGGCCAACGTCTGCATATTCCATAGTGTGAGTCTTTTTGTTGTATACTACATCGTCATACATCGGGCTGTTGTCGAGTCCCGATTCGTACATTGCAGCCTGCTGGTTGTCCGCCTCATATTGCACCCTGAGGCCTTCCGGATAAGGGTTGGAGCCCCATTCCAGCAAACCGTCACCGTTGCCGTCACGGTTTCTCATCCACCAGGAGTTCCATCTTATCAGATTATCATAAGTTTCTTCCAGCAGACTTGTTTCTCCAAACTGTTTGTATAGCTTTAGTATGCAGTACGCACCGACCGGCGGTTGAGAACGGTCAATACTGCAGGCGTTCTGTGCGCCGAAGTTGGGTATCATCCCGTCCTCTGTCATTTCCTGCATTATGCTGCGCACCTGCTGGTATGATAAATTTTTGTCCTGAACTGCACTCAGGAGACTTGCGAAAAATGTATCCCACTCGAACAACACATAAGAGCCAAACCCGACACCGTTGCCGGTGCACCATGCACGTGTAACCGGCGAACAGATTCGGTTGCCGATAGGTTCAAAAATCGTGTTCCATGTAAGTCCTTTTATAATCGCCTGGGGCGTGTCCGACAGTGTGCCCTCGCCTTGGCTGTAGTTCTTGATGCACTCTTCACGCTTGAGCTTCAGGAACTCGTCCATTTCCGCCAAGGTCATGCTTGTATTGCAGTTGATATAAACAGGAGAGCCGGTATCGAAGAGTATACCCTGGTGGCTTGTGTTGACAAGTGTTTTCCTGTCCTGCTGCCCGGAAAAGGTAAGTATGTAATTACAGTCTTTTGCAGACATAGTTATCGAGCTGTCATCCATAATAATATTGCCCTTTGCTCCCCAACGGAACATTGTAGCGACATTGAGGCGGTACCTGGGCTGCTCTTTCTTAAAGGTAATCCTATATACGAACATTTCCCCCTGACTGGCAAATTCCAAGGAAAATACGTCATCAATGAATTTCAGATCAATATCGAAATATTCTCCTCCGGGGTGGTGATAGCCAAACCTGACAACATCGGACCAAAGAAATTCGTCCTGGTATAGATGAGTGTCCGTGTCATACACCGCGACACGGAGCTCGGCCATATCGGGTATTTTCATTACAGCGTTCAGGCATCGGATATCCCATGTGTTCCAGCTTGATAGATTCAGCATTTGTCATTCTCCTTACAATTATCATCGATTTGTTATTTGCAAAATGCTGAAAGCCTTGATATTACTAGGCTAGAGCATGCGTTTTTAATTGTTCTTCTCCTCTAAATAGTGTAAAATATAGTTGTTAATCCAAATTTTCCACTACAAAGGAGGAGAAGAAATGGTAAATCTTTATAATCAAATCTCATTATCCGACACATTTCTGGAATGCAAGAATACTTACCAAAATGATAAACCAAAGTTTCTGGAACT
>JAEYRF010000058.1 GCA_023409615.1 Bacillota bacterium
GTATAGGATAGAGTCATTATATCCTGCGATGAAATACCCATTTCACCCAAAGTTCTCAAAACTGCAGCCATTACATCAGCATTCTCTTCCTGTGCTGCTCTTAATTGCTTATTTTCCGTGACAACTCCCAGCACCACGATAGCCATATCAGGCTGGGCATTAGCTCTACCTTTGCCTTCAACCTTTAGTCTGAAACTACAAAGACCAGTTCCTGCCTGCATCCAAGGAGTAGGTAAACATGGATAGTAGTATGCCATCTTGGTTTCCTCTCATCCTGCATAAATTTACATACTACATAATATGTAAACCATATGCAAACGCACACTACTATATAGAATAATTTTCCTACATCACTTTTCGTTTTCCATGTGCTCTATAACAATTCTTTCTAATATTTATTCTCTGTGTCTGTACACTTCCCAACCCAAATAATTGCCAAGGGCTTCTTCAAGTATGTCGGCACTCAAAGAGCGATTCATAGCCACATGATGCTCGAAGCCATTTTTGCTCATGTACTGTAGTAACTGCTGAAGACCATCAACCTTGCAAAGTGCAACTCCACCGGGAGTTCCAACCTGATCCTTCAGTAACTCACCCTCACCTATATAGGCTTTGATCTTTCCATTCTTATCGTCAGTTGTAATCTTAGCAAAGGTCATAGGTCCGTCTGTTACTTGAGCCTTACAGGCACCAAAGCATTTATCAGCATCAATGGTAGCAGACAGTACATCCAGATTTGAGATTTCAATTTCAACATCGCCAAAGAAGCTCTTAGGGAAATTGGAGCAATGCAGGTTCACGCACTTATTTGTGTCATCAGTGAAGTTATTGTTCCAGTCAAGATATGCCGATGGTCTGCCGGAGGCAAGGTTCAATGCAAGCATGGTAAGTGCTCCGGTCACATCCATTTCGCATGCACTCGGGAGATGCTTCTCACCCATCATACTCATGGCCAGACATGTTGCACAGCCATAATTGTTCTGTATAGAGTCCCAGCATTGAATAGCACTGGCATCACATTCGTTCTCTCTTACCCAATTCTCCAGAACAATACAAAGTTTGGCCTGCTTCATCACTTTTTCATCTGAAATGAAGTCGGGAATTCTTCCATAAGCCCGAATTTCCTTGATTTTATCTCTTACTTCAACAGTCATTTCCATGGAAACTGCTTTAGATATGATATCTGACATATCCGCCACACATACAGTTATTCCGGATGCCTGGAGCAGCTTTTCCGAGAACCGCACGGTATGGAACGGATCCGGTCTTGCTCCGATCGCTCCCAGTCTTGCTGTAGAAACCCCCTTCACTACACGGCAAATAGCCCCAAATCTCTCAATGTTGGCAGTAAAAACATCACTGTTGATTTCACAAGTATGAAGAGTTGTGTTTGTAAATTTAATATTTCGCTGATAAAGGTTATTGCAAAGGGATAACTTACCGCAGAATGCATCTCTGCGATTGGCAATATCCATTTTATCCATGCTGTCGTCACAGGCCTGTACCAGTACAGGTACATCAAGCCTTGCAAGATCGATTGCTGTAGCTACACCAACCTCCTCTCCGAAGTTCGGCAGTATTACAATGATCCCATCAATTCTATCCCGGTTTTTCTTAAACAGCTCGGCACATATTTTTGCGTCTGAAAGTGTTCTAACAGCTCCCAGAGGCGTATCCTGTTCCGATACTATGATTGCTTCACAGCCCATACTGCTTAATTTCTTAAGGATCTTCTCCCGCTCCTCAGTTACAAGATGTGCAGGGAAGAAACTGCGGTTTGTCACTATAACGCCAAAAGTATTGTTTATCATATAGACCTCCTAAAATTGATTTCTATCATATAAAGTGTCAAATACGCTCAGAAAGTGTACGCTTTATTGCATCCTTCCAACCCTTATACAGTAATGCCCTTTCATCTTCCTTCATTCTGCTTTGGAATACTGTATCCGGATTTCTCAGCGCACTAATATCTCCAATATTGCTCCAAATACCCATAGACAATCCTGCCATATATGCCGAGCCGATTGCTGAAAGCTCCTCGATCTTGTTTCTGACAACTGTAGTACCTAGAATATCCGCCTGAAACTGCATTAAGAAATCATCCCTTGTAGGCCCTCCGTCAACACGGAGTTCTTTTAGATCTACTCCCGACTCTTTTTTCATCAGGTCAACAATATCTTTGATCTGATAGGCAATGGACTCCTCAGCTGCTCTTACAATATGTGCCTTTTTAGTACCTCTTGTCATTCCTGTGATCGTTGCCCTTGCACCGGTGTCCCAGTATGGTGCGCTTAACCCTGCAAATGCAGGGACAAGATATACCCCTTCATTTCCACCAACGGAAGACGCCAGTTTTCCTGCCTCCATCGAACTTGCAATGAGTCCAAGGTCATCAACCAGCCATTTAATTGTTGCTCCCGTACAATTAATGTTACCTTCGAAAACATAACTCACCGTACCGTCAATCCCCCATGCCAGCGAGGTTACTAGTCCATTCCCGGAAAATAAAGGCTCTGTAACAATATTCATCATAAGTGATGAACCTGTTCCGTAGGTTGCCTTAACCATACCTTTCTCAACACAGCTCTGACCAAAAAGTGCCGCGTGAGAATCGCCCAAAACTCCACTAATAGGGATTTGCGATGTGAAGATCGGGTTTTCACAGGTATAACCAAAAATACTATTTGAGGACTTCACTTCCGGCAGCATGCATCTTGGTATGCTAAAGGCCGCAAGCAGCTCCTCATCCCACCTAAGTTCACTGATATCAAACAATTGTGTCCGGCTGGCATTGGAAAAATCAGTTGCATGCACTTTCCCGCCTGTCAGATTCCATATAAGCCAGGCATCTATGTTTCCGCAAAGCAAATCTCCTGCTTCCGCTCTGCTTCTGGCTCCTTGAACATTTTCCAGAATCCAGCTTATTTTCGAAGCTGAAAAATATGGTGATAAAACAAGACCCGTTTTTTTTTGAATAATGTCTCCCAATCCGCGCTTAGAAAGTCTTGTGCAGATTTCATCACCTCTCTGGCATTGCCACACAATGGCATTATATACCGGTCTGCCGGTATTTCTATCCCATACCACAGCAGTTTCACGCTGGTTGCTGACAGCAATAGCCGCAATAGAGTCCTCTGTAATGCAGGCCTCACTTATTACTCCCCTTACAGCTTCTAAAGTATTGGAGTAAATTTCATCAGGATCATGCTCTACCCAGCCCGGCATTGGGTAATACTGATGATGGGCCACATTACGCCGGTGTACAAGCTTACCTGCACTGTCGAAAAGAACAGCTTTTGTTGCAGAGGTGCCTTGATCTATTGCCAGAATATACTTTTTCACCATATTATGCCTCACCTTGTCCTCAGCATTTCTAACGCAATTTTGCAGATATTTTCACCCGTCAGTCCATAGTGCTTGAATACTTCAAGGGATGATCCCGTTATTACTGTTTCATCAGGAAGACCAATGATCCTCATGGGAACAGGTTTATTTTGAACTACCAGTTCAGAAACAGCCGCCCCCAAACCGCCATGAATACTGTGCTCTTCAACTGTAATGATGTATCCTGTATCTTTAGCTGCCTTCAGTACTGCTTCCTCATCAAGAGGCTTTAGCGTATGCATGTCAATAACCCTGGCATGAATACCCATATCATCTAGAAGCAGCGCTGCATCCAAGGCATACCTTACTGTCTCACCCGTGCCAATTATTGTGATATCCGAACCCTCCGTCAGGAAGTTGGCCTTGCCAATTTTAAAAGGCGGGGCTTCGTTTTCATATACATCAGGCACTGCACTCCTGCCCATCCTGACATAAACAGGCCCATCATAATCCACCAGCGCCCTTGTCATCTGGCATGTTTGGGCAGCATCACTCGGCAGTATTACTGTAATCCCGGGAATTGCCCTCATAACGGCAATGTCCTGAAGGGAGTGATGAGAGGCCCCAAGAGCGCCATAGCTGACACCTCCGCTAACACCAATGATCTTAACATTTGTATTCGAATAAGCTACATCAACTTTTATCTGTTCAAGACTCCTGGCAGACAGAAAACATGCCGGCCCACAGACAAATGGCTTTTTCCCGCATGTGGCAAGACCCGCGCCAATGCCAACCGAATCTTGTTCAGCAATGCCAACCTCCACATACTGCCCGGGAAATTTCTCTACAAATTTATCTAGCGTCACAGAGCCTCGGGCATCTGTTGCAAGCACAATAATATTCTTATCCTTTTCAGCTAATTGCAGCAATGTATCCGTAAAGGCTTTCCTGCATGATGCACCGTCTAAATTGCTCATTTGCAAGTTACCTCCATCAATTGTACATTCAGTTCATCAAGCGCCTTCACCATTTGTTCCTGTGACGGGACTCCATGATGCCATTTTGCATCATTTTCCATGAATGTTACGCCTTTCCCCTTTATGGTATTTGCTATAACAAGATGTGGCCTTCCCCTGACAATAGGTATTTTACTGAAGGAATCAACCAACTCTGTCATATCATTACCTGCTGTCTCAACAACTTCCCAGCCAAAGGCGCTCCATTTGTCCCGCAGACATTCCAGCTTCATTACATCTTCAGTAATCCCGCTGATTTGCAAACCATTTCTATCAATAATACCGATCAGATTATCAAGCTTGTAATTTGCCCCTGCCATAGCCGCTTCCCAGATGGAGCCCTCCGCCTGCTCACCGTCGCCCATCAGCACATATACCTTATAACCTTTACCATCCATTTTACCTGCCAGCGCCATACCCACACCTGTGGACAATCCATGCCCCAGAGCACCGGTATTCATATTAACACCCGGCACCTTTATATTGGGGTGGCCTATGAGTCTTGAACCATATTGTGAAAAGGTGGCCAGTTCTTCTTTTGGAAAAAAACCCATATTGGCAAGAACAGTATAATATGCTTCCACGCTGTGACCCTTGCTTAAAATGAACCTGTCCCGTTCATTCCATTCGGGGTTTCGAGCGTCAAGGTGCATTATCCCGTAATGCAGCGCAACAATAATATCCGTGGCAGATAATGATCCGCCTGTGTGCCCCGTTTTTGCGTTATATATCATTTTGAGCAAATCAATCCGTGTCTCAATAGCTCTTTTTTGAAGCTCCTTTATCTTGTCCACAGTGATTCCTCCGTTATTTTTTGAGCTTCTTAACAGTATCACGCTCAATGAATTTCGTACAAATCTCTATTTTACTTTGAATAAGACTGCCGTTTTTGCTTGTATCAATCAGATTTCTTACAGCCACTCTGCCAATTTCATACTGATACACCTTAACAGTGGTAAGGGCAGGTGATGATACCGTACAAAACGGTAAATCATCAAAGCCTACGATGGATATTTCATCGGGTATTTTAATACCATGCTTACGCATTGCTTTCATAGCACCCAGTGCAATGATATCATTATCCGCCACAAATGCAGTCGGAAGCTTTGGATTGCCGGATAGGTACAAGTCCATATCTTTAAATGCGCCATCCATCGTCGGGAACAGATCAACCAGGAACTCCTGCCGCACTTCGAGGTTATTTCTGCACATTGCTGATTTATAGCCATTTCTGCGATCAGAAAAATTCTGAATCAAAAATTTGCTTTGTAGGTACCCAATCTGCTCGTGGTTGTTTTCTACCAGGTAGTTAACAAGGTGAATAACTGAATCTGAATTATTCATTAAGACAGTATTAAAGCACAAATTATTGAACCACCCATCAACAACAACCAGCGGCGCCACAGCATTCTTAAAAGCCTTTACATCTTCTTCTGACAACTCCGTGGCTAAAAGTAAAATACCTGAGCTGCTGTCGTTGAGTATTTGATCACGCTGCCTTTTAAAATCAGGATCACTTTCTACCAGATTAGTCACAATAGTCTCATAGCCCTCTGCATTTCCAGCAGTTACTACGCCTTGTATCAAAGGTTCAAAAAATGGATTGTCCGAAAATATGTGCCCCAATTTCTTATAAATAACAAATTTAATATTCGACATTTTTACCTTATTATATCCACTCTCACGGGCAGCATTTTGAATAATCTCGACAGTCTTTTTATTCACGCCTTTTTTGTTGTTCAGCGCATTTGAAACAGTGGCTGCTGAAAAACCTGTAATTTCACTAAGGTGTTTAATACTTGGTTTCAATTAACCACACCCTCTCTCAATGCTATCCAACTATTCTGATGCGTATTGCCATATATTCTTTCCCTGGCATATCAATTCTGAATTTTCCTTTATGCACGCCTTTTTCTTGAATCTTCATCTCCCAAGTGTCTATCAATTCAACTCTATACTCATTGGTGTCATCAAAATAATACTGACGGAAGGATGGTCTGTTGAAACCATAATAGTATATGTAATAGCCGGGTCCGCCTTCTGCAGCTACTTCGTCCCAGCCTGCCTTCACAGGCTTCAGACCAATTCCGGGGGTCTGCTCAAGAATTTTTTGCAAAAACTTAAACCTTTCCGGGCTCTCACCATGCAGCACTCCCCCATGAGACCACCACAAGCAATTGTCTGAATTCATGTAAGTTTCGCCGTGCCCTGCATATCCGCCCCTGCAGGTAGCCTCCCAGAACCGTCTGACCAATTCCCTGCCGCTGATGTTTCCCCAGCCATGCTGAATGTTTCCCTCATATGCGATCTCATCCAGGACAATAGGCTTTTTATACCGTTCTCTCCATTCATCCACATATTCAGCTGTCTTGTAAACGTCCTGACGTTGTATACTGCAATGAGTAATCCATGGGCGGGAATAGTC
>JAEYRF010000062.1 GCA_023409615.1 Bacillota bacterium
CCCGGTTATGGCTATGCCAAGGTTTCAAAGGAGGAAAAGGCAAGATGGGGAAAGATGATCGAAACTTATCTGAATTCCCGCCGCCAGCTCGAAATGGCAGTGCTGCTGGTTGATATCAGACACGCTCCTACCGGAGATGATGTTATTATGTACAAATGGATTACAGGACGTGGACTTAGGCATCTTGTGATTGCCACAAAAGCTGATAAAATATCCCGAGGCCAGGTACATAGCAGGATTCAGGAGATTAGAAAGGTATTGGGGCTTACACAGGAAGATAAAGTGATCGCATATTCATCTGAGACAAGGCAGGGAAAGGATGACATCTGGGCGGCGATCAGGGCAGTCATCAGTGATAAAGGTAATACAGACAGCGTGGTTGGTGCTGATAGCGCAGAGTGTAATGCTTATACAGATGAAAATGATGCAGCTAATGGCTCGGATGATGCAAATTTAACGTGATATATTCATTTGAACCAATTGTTTCCGATAACTGTAAAGTGCTGTTATTGGGTACCATGCCGGGAGTTGAATCGCTTAGAAAACAGCAGTACTACAGCTACAAATACAATGTGTTCTGGCGTATTATCTATGCACTTTTTAGCAGAGAGCCTGATGAAAAATATGAAAATCGAAAGACTTTTCTTCTGGATCATGATATTGCGGTATGGGATGTGTTGATGGCGTGTGAACGCGAGGGCAGCAGTGATAGTGATATCAAGCAGCCTGTACCCAATGATTTTATAAGCTTGTACCAGCAATATCCTAATATAAGAAGCGTTTGCTTTAATGGCGGACCGGCATGCAGGCTGTACAGTCGCTTTGTTAACAAAAAAGGAGAGATTGACACGTCTCATACGTTTTACACTTTGCCATCTACTAGCCCTGCATACACGATTAATTTTGAAAAAAAGCTGGAGCAATGGCGACTTCTTTTACAACTAATTCGTTAACCATCTTCAGCTTCTCATATATTGCTTTTTTCATTTTGTTACAGTTTTTTAACGAAGCTGTAACCAAATCGCACCAGAAAGATGGTATAATAGCCTTAAGTACTAGGCTATTATACGCCTCTGGCAGAATTAAGGCCGTGCGAATTTTTCGGTTGGTACTAGTATACCGAAACGCACATGGCCGATTATACCATGATGATTCATGGTATAATAGCCTTAAGTACTAGGCTATTATACGCCTCTGGCAGACATTGTTATTTTACAAAGGAAAAGGGGGATTTATATGAAACGCCGATATAAAATCGCTACTGTTGCAGTTCTTTTTATACTTGCCATTTCATTGAGCCTTAATATTTTTGCTGCAGTTACGCAGAATGCTGAACCGGGTTCCGAACAAGATCCTATCGTCAGCAAGAGTTATGTTGACGCAGCTATCAACCAGATATCTACAAAAATCCAGTCTCTGGTGGATCAGGTTGGTGCGTTGAAAACTCAGAACACCCAACTTTCCACTAAAATTACGAATCAGGAACAGACAATAAAGGCAATGCAGGCAGAACTGAAGGCGTTGAAGGAAGGTGCCGCAAGTTCCGTAACTGAACCATCAAAACCTGATACTTCAAACAACGGGGGATCGGGTGCTGCTGTGACCACTCCTGCAACACTCGGTACAGGAGTAATAAAATCTGCAGTCGTAAATTTGCGTGCTAAACCAAATACGACATCTGCCATTGTAGGTAAATTACTACTGAACAATACTGTTACACTCGTTTCAAAGACAGGAAACTGGTATCAGGTAAAAACCGTCAGCGGTAAGATAGGATATGTCAGGGAAGATCTGCTTACAGTGAAAAAATAATTCGGTGACCTTTAGTTATTTGTATTCAACTTCATCCCCTGGTATTTGCTCGGAATTGTTCTTAATATATTCAACAAGTTCATCGACCTGTGCGAAGGCAAGAGCGACATATGTATCTGCTGCGCCGTAATAAATTGAAATCCTGCCGGTCTGAGCATCCGTAAGTGTCGCACAGGGGAATACTACATTGGGGACAAAACCTGTTGATTCATAGGGCTTTTCCGGTGTCAAAAGGTGTTCGTATGTTCTGTATAGAACCTTTGAAGGATTATTAATATCCAGAATAGCTGCACCCATACTATAAACAAAACCGTTACAGGTAGTACAGACACCATGGTAGAATAACAGCCAGCCTTCATCCGTTTCTATCGGAATGGGGCCTGCGCCAATTTTTGTTCCCTGCCACCAGCCGTTACCGCCCCTGGTCATGACACGTCTGTGCCTGCCCCAGTATCTCAGATCGGGGCTTTCACTGATGAATATGTCGCCAAAGGGTGTGTGGCCACTGTCGCTTGGTCTGTTGAGAAGCATATATTTTCCGTTGATTTTCCTGGGGAAAAGAACACCATTTCTATTGAACGGCGGAAGTGGGTTTTCTAGTCTGACAAAGCTCTTAAAATCAGTTGTCTTTCCCATACCTAAGGCTGCTCCGCCAAAATCGGTACACCATATTATATAAAATATGCCTTCTATTTCAACGACTCTTGGATCATATGCATAATTAGGATTGTAAGGCCTACCCTCTTCATCCTTCCATAATATAATGGCATCATCGATATCCCAGTTAATGGCATCTTTGCTTCGCCCCACATGGAGCATTGCTTTGCCGTCGTTATGGTCCGCTCTGAAAACTCCTATATATCCATCATTGAAAGGAACTACAGCACTATTATAAACACGAGAACAATGGGGTGTGGGATTGCGATCAATGATTGGGTTACTGTCATATCTCCATATAACTCCTTTATACCCTTCCGGCTTATCCTGCCAGGGGATGTTCATTAATGGCCTGCCAATGATACCCATAGTTTGACCTCCATAATAATATTCGATAAGTCCAATGTAATACTATTCTAGCAGATGAAAGTCAATTGTAAAGTTGAAATCTGGAAATTAACAGATAGATAAGCATAAATAACACCGGAAGTATGAATAGGTGAAGATTGGAAGGAAATTATGCATGGAAGATGACAAGGGGTGGAAAAATCATGAATAATGCGTTATACTAATACTGTCGATTAACTGAGAAGATGCGAAATTTGCAGTTTTCATCCGTAGGGGGAAGTCATTGAGCGAAATCAGTAGAACGAAATTCATTTCAAGAGTTAAAAGGAAAACAAATACAAAAAAAGTAGTTGTAACTGTATTGGTTTTGCTGATTCTACAATTTATTGTGATTGAGGGTCTCATTGCCCTTAATGGAAAATCAGACACCGAAGCCAGAACAGACTTTCTGATCATCCTTGGTGCGCGACTAAATGGCCGGACTATTTCTCCATCGCTTCAGTCAAGACTTGATGCAGGACTGCTATATCTGCGAAAATATCCTGATGTGAAGGTAGTAGTTTCCGGAGGACAGGGTAGAGGTGAGGAAATTACTGAAGCAGAGGCCATGCGGGAATTTCTGATCGCAAACGGTATAGATGAGGACAGAATTATGACTGAGCCCAATGCAACGAGTACAATGGAGAATTTCATTTTCAGTAAAACCTTAATTAATAAACAAACAGGTAAGTCTGTTTCTGATATCACATTCGTAACTAATAGCTTCCATGTGCTGCGTGCAAAAATGCTTGCCGGACGCAATGCCCTCAATGCAAGAGCCATATCCGCTGATACATTTCATATAGCTCCTCTAATTTATTTAAGAGAATATTTTGCATTGATCAAATCCTTTATATTTGACATATAGCAAATTAACAATTTGTTCAAAAAGATTCTGAAAATTCTTAACAAAAACAGGGTAATATTAAGTTGTAC
>JAEYRF010000141.1 GCA_023409615.1 Bacillota bacterium
ATCCGGGTGGGAAAGCTACTGTTGTAGCAAACACTGTCTTTATGGCAAAAACTGTCGCACATGAGACTGCTCATCTTTTCTATATTGGTGATGAATATAATGGAGGATCTTTTAATTTAGGTGTTAACAATCCCCCGTTTGGGTATAAGGGTGTCAGCCTGCTAAATTCAAAGCTAAAAGTCACAGCGGAAGACAAAGCTATTAAAGCAGGACCTGCAGGCTCAGGTTCACTTGTGAAGAAACAGTTCCATCCCTTTGAAATCGGGAGGCGTAATCTTATGAAAGATTTAGACAGCTTCATGGGTTCAGCATTAGCAGCAGATAAAAGTTGGATTACACCCAGCATCTGGAAAAGCCTTTACAAATCCTTTGATCCTAAAACGAAAGGCGCCTCAGGTTCTTCAAGTTCTGGATCCGGATCCAATGAACAGGCTGAAACTGTGGTCATGGAAGTAGCAGGGAAGATCACGAAAACAGGAGAAATAGAATTTATCATGCCATGGAGAAGCTACATTACAACTGAGGTAATTGAGCAAAATGTGGGGGAGTATGAAATCCAAGCAGTAGATGCTTCGGGAAGGATCATAGCCCAGCAGGGCTTTAGCGCCACCACTTTGCTGTTGACAGATCCGCCTCAAATACAAGACGATGCCGTGTTTGTTAATGTACAGATTCCATTGTTATCAGGAACCAACAAGTTTCAGGTGGTCGAAGGAGAAAACCTATTAGGAGAAATTCAAGTGAGCCCGGGAATCCCAAGCGTAGAAATTATCTCCTCACCTGTCGGAACATTATCTTCAGGAACTATCCCGTTGGAATGGACAGCAAACGATCCTGACGGGGACAAATTATATTACACCGTAGAGTATAGCAATGATGGAATTACGTGGATTGTACTTGAGTCGGAGCTTACAGATACAAAATTAAGCATAGATGTAGGTGAATTGCCTGGCGGTGAGCAATCTAGAATACGCATTATTGCCAGTGATGGGATTAACAGCGCTTTTACTGAGAGTGCCACCTTTAATGTACCCTACCAGGCACCGGAGATTTTCCTTGATGATCCCCTTATTCAGAAAGATGGGGTAGCTTTAAATGGCAGAGCCTATGACTTAGCAGACGGCTGGATTTATAATGAGAAGCTGTCCTGGACCTCTGATAAGGACGGAGAAATCGGAAAAGGGTCCACCTTGTTTTTAACTAATCTCACCAAAGGCAAGCACACCGTCACCCTTCGTGTTGTTAACGAGCACAATCAGCAAGCCGAGAAAAGCTTTGAAATCGATACGAGAAAGAATACTTCAGGGCCAAGATTACCGATACCGGACATTGTCCTCTATGCATTTATTGGCGTAATTGTTATAGCAGCAATCTTACTGATTAGAGTTCTCTTGAGGGAATAAGAGATGGGTTGTTTAACTGAGTTAAATGAGATGAAATCAGGAAGGTATATAGCTTAGACTTAAAATATTTCTTGACATTGGGGGTGGTACAATGATTGCGTCGGCTGTATAAGTTTTATGTACATCGATACCACAACAAGTCGTGCCTTGTAGTGTACCTTCTTCCCAACTTTATGTTACCACATGGTGGATGTCGCACGCCATTTCATACAACTATTTGTGCCACCAGCGACAGTGGCTGAATGGAGATTATCATGATAAAAAGATTGCTAGTTTTTACTCTTGCCCTTGCATTAACTCTATCTTGTACATTTTTTGTTTCGGCAGAAAGTTCGCCTCCGACTTCACTTGAAAAGCCCCAATCGCCTGCATTATGGCTATCACATGAAAGTACATTGGAATTTCGTTGGACTAATCCTGCTAGCATACTTCAAATTATAGACGATGTTAACGAATCAGAATATCCAGCATCATTTTATTATTTGGTTGATTGGAAAAAAAATGATGGCAGCTGGAATATTGCTATTACATCCAGCGACCCAAGCTGGGATGACGACCTTCATGGACAATTTATGGGGCATATGCCTAGCTTGATGTTTGATGAAAACGGCGTTGCGGAAACATTTTTTGTAACCTGGCACCTGTCTCCCTTTCTATCTAGTGTGGATCCCGATTCTCCCTATGATCTAAAAAATGACACATATTACTTTAGAATAAGATATCTTCTTGAGTCCTATGATGGTGAGTTTGAGCCTGTATATTCACCTTATTCAGATGTGGCGGTTATAGGGAAAAATGATGTAAGCCAAAAAATTTCAAAGCTTGATGCTCCTCAAGAGTTAAATATTTCGGTAAAGAAGGATTCAAATGGTAAACCATATTTTCAGCTAGATTGGAAAATCCCGGAATCGGTAACTGCAGCCAACAAATTGATGCCTGTACACCACATAATCGATTTTAAAACAGGTGATGGAAAATGGCTTTCGGAAACTCAATCATGGGACGGGTTACCGACGGCACCCAGTGGACTTTTGCTGTCCACTGATACTCTTGATCCCGAAGATAAAGGTTTATCAGATGAAATTGTCATCGAAGAGAACACCTATTATTTCAGGGTTGCGTATGTTTGTGAGCAGCCAATGGGAGCTCCTGTAATTTCTGCATATTCAAATATAGCTTCAACACTGATGGAAGCCTATAGCAATGCATCTGGCTGGGCTAAGCCTGAACTGGATGAAGCTAACGAAAAAGGTCTTATTCCTGATTCCCTTATTGGCACGGATATGACAAAGCCAATAACCAGAGAAGAATTTGCAGAGCTTGTTGTAAAGCTGTATGAGAAAACAACAGGTACAAAAGCACAGGCCGTATCGCTAAATCCTTTTTCAGATACGAAAAATCCGGAAATACTCAAAGCCTTTGAGCTGGGAGTTACTACAGGCACTTCAGTTACTACCTTCACACCCAAAGCACTTACAAACCGCGAGCAAGTTGCATCAATGCTCAGCCGTGCAATCAGAAAAATGGTACCTGGGGGTGATTTTTCTACAGAAGGAGCTCCAACCTTCACAGATCAAAAAGAAATTTCTGCATATGCATTGGAGCATGTAAAATACATCAGCAAGCTCGGAATAATCAAAGGCACCAACGGCAAATTTATGCCGAGGGCTACTACAACGGCAGAAATAGCAGAAAATTATGCGACTACAACAAGAGAACAAGCCATTGCAATGAGCGTGAGGACTTTCAACGCTTTTGACAAATGATATAGAAGAAACATTACCCACATCCTACTGCCCCATCAAGCGATGAATGGGATGAGAAGAGAAATCAGCCCGATAAACTGCAAAGCTCTCGGACATTTAGGCCAAGATCGTTTTGCGCATTATCAGCCGATAGTATAACAAGGTAATCACCAGCCAGGAGGACAGTACTGCCGCAAGGGACAATCTCTTTCTCATCTCTTTTCAATGCAACGATAAGAGTACCGTCAGGCCATTCTATTTCACGAATTGGCTTATTTACAGCGGTACTTCCATATTCTACAGGAACCTCGAAGATATCATCTTTTTCTTTTGTAATATGCTCCTGATCATTACTGCTTATAAATCGTTTCAGCAACGTACTGTATATTGGAGCTACATTGAGAAGATCTGAAAAAAGCAAGGCAATGTAAGAACATGCTGCTATTGGCAACAAGTGCATGAATGAACCTGTCATTTCAGCTGCAAGAAGTATCCCTGTCACAGGAGCCTTAACAGCAGCTGACAACGCCCCCGCCATGGCACAGACGGCAAATGCGGGGATGTATTCAGGTGGTATTCCTTGCCCTGACGCAACAATACCGACGATACTCCCTGATAATGCTCCGATCGACAGTATTGGCATGAATATGCCTCCGGGAACACCGCTGCCAAAACTGATGCTTGTGAAAAGTATCTTTGAAACCAATAGTATGATCAGTATGCTTATACCGCTCCTAACTGTCTGTGCCATGCTTACAAGATTTGTGCCACCTCCGAGGATTTCGGGAAGGAACAGACCGCAGAAAATCGCTGCAACAATTGCCGGAAGCGGTCTAACAAGCCATGGGAGTTTTCGGTACAGGCTTTGAAAGCTGGTCAAACCTTTGTTCACTAATATACCGCACAAACCAGAAATCAAGCCAAGTGGTATCAACCAGTAATAGAGGTCGACAGGCCATAGCGGAATTTCTGAAAAATTGAGCACGGGCTTCAGCCCGAAGATATTTTTGGATATAACATCGGCTGTTAGTGATGCGGCTGTTGCTACTGTCAGTATGAGTGGAGAAAAGCTCCTGTGTACCTCTTCAAGAGCAAAGAGGATTCCTGATATTGGAGCGCTGAAGGCGGCTGATAGGCCTGCCGCGGCGCCTCCTGTTATAAGACAGTTTTCCTCAAGTTTGTTTTTTCGAGCCAGACCGGCAATTACCTGTCCGCCTGCAGCTCATATCTGTATTGAAGGTCCTTCACGACCAAGCGATAGTCCGCATATAGCGGATAGTGCTCCTCCTATGAAGCGGATGGCAAGTATTGTGTGCCATTTCATTTTCATCCCGTATACAACAACACCCTTTACCTGCGGAATGCCGCTGCCGGATGCCATCGGCTCAAGCTTTACTAACCATGCTATGAAAAGCCCAATACCTAATATGATAATAGTCCATGGAATTAACAAAAGAGGTCTTAAACTAATACATTCATATACCCGGAACACCGTTTCAATACAGAAATCGATCAGTATACGATAAATTACAGCTAATGCTCCGGCGATGATACCACACAGCAGCCCCTTGACTATGATGCTCCACTTGGGCTGATGAAGGCTATCCAGCAGCTTTAGTATACCAGGCTCGCCTTTTTTCATCGGGATACACCTCTTTATATGAATTTTTTAGGAGTTATGTCAATATATATACATATTATTGTTGTTTTTTGTAGATGTCAACGATGTTCCTGCACAGGATAAATAATAAGCATCCAGATGGAGCTATTTGCGATGTACCCGTTTTTAAGTACCGCAGTACAATATATTGATAGCCTGACAGTAAGCAGGTCACTATATATTGTACCGCTAATGAAAATTAAGGTTACATCGCAATTAGCTTAGATGTAAAAACTATTGACATTAACGTTACGTAATGGTTTATTATAGTTTTTGCAGGGAGGTAAAAAAATGGAGTACACAATCAACAAGCTGGCAAAATTGGCAGGAGTCAGTACGCGAGCGCTGCGGTATTACGATGAGTTTGGACTGCTTACGCCTGTACGTATGAGTTCTAATGGATACCGTGTTTATGGCCAAAAGGAAATTGATAGGCTGCAGCAAATTCTTTTTTATCGTGAACTCGGTATTCCACTGGAGGAAATTAAGAACATTCTATCATCAAAGGATTTTGATGGGCAGGAAGCGTTGGAGAGTCACTTGACAGACCTGCTTGCCAAGCGAAAACAATTGGATTTATTAATCGCCAATGTGGAGAAAACCATAAAGGCGGCGAAAGGAGAAATTATTATGAGCGACCAGGAAAAATTTGAAGGCTTCATCCGGAAGCTGGTTGATGACAATGAACAGAAGTATGGTAAGGAGGTCAGAGCTAAATACGGCGATGAGAGCGTTGACCGTTCCAATGCAAAGATTATGGGTATGAGCAAAGATAAGTACTCCGAAATGGAAATACTGACAGCTGAGCTGAACGAGACGTTGAAAGCAGCTTTTGAACAGGGCAACCCAGAGAGTGAACTTGCGCAAAAAGCCTGCGAGCTGCACAAAAAATGGTTATGCTACTTTTGGAACGAGTACACTAAGGAAGCCCATATAGGCATAACACAGATGTACGTGGACGATCCGCGATTTAGCGCATATTATGATAAAATAGCGGTTGGCTGTGCGGCATTCCTGCGAGACGCAGTATTGATATACTGCAAATAACTCTTAACTCCACCTGTTTTCTTAGTCAATAACCTGCGGTATCGTGCCGCAGGTTATTTTAATACTCTGCTTTTCTTTTAATTTATATTATCATTTTTGCTTCTATACACAGGATCTCAACAGTAATGTACCAGATCCTGTGATAAAATAACTGTAATGGTGGTATAACAATTAGTAAGTGAAAATAAAAAGGGCCATTCATGAAAAGTTTTGAAAGGCGGAAATTTTGTGAATAAAGAAACTGTAAAAATAAGCGGTATGACTTGTGCCGCATGTGCCAGTCGGATTGAGAAAGCAGTCGGTAAGCTTGAAGGTGTTTCATATGCGTCGGTTAACCTTGCTACAGAAAAACTGTCTGTTGAATATAACCCTCAGATAACCAGACTCTCTTCAATTAAGCAAGTCATTGAAAAAATAGGGTATAAGGCCCTGGATATTGAGAAGAAAGCTCCTGTTGATGAGGATAAGCTGCGTAAGGAAAAGGAGATACGTACCCTCTGGACAAAATTTATTATATCGGCGGTATTTGCGCTTCCGTTGTTATACATTGCAATGGCTCCAATGATTCCGTGGATTTCTCTGCCGCTGCCCGGTTTTCTTAAACCTATGGA
>JAEYRF010000039.1 GCA_023409615.1 Bacillota bacterium
AATGTGTCTGATTGCGGCACGAAGGCAGAGAAAGGAAGGACAAAAACCTCTTTGGCTTGTTCACACAATGGCTGTAGACTCAGACTCGGTCATAGGAGATATTCAATACGAAACGGATCGTATGAAATTCATCGGCAGGAACCGAAATATTTCCAACCCTGAAGCAATGGAGCCGGATCAGCCGCTTAGTAATAGTGACGGTTCCGTACTGGATCCGGTAATGAGCCTGAGACGGCGTGTTGAGATTGCTCCAGGCCAGACAGTTAAGGCTGTATACACATCAGCTGTTGCACATACCAGAGAGCAAGCGCTTTCACTTGCTGAGAAATATAATGATCACAGGACTTCCAAGAGGGCATTTGAACTGTCATGGACAAGAAGTCAGGTGGAAAACCGATATCTTGGGCTTGAGAGTGAACAAATTGAGTTATATCTAGAGCTTATTCCATTCATACTCTATGATAGCCCGCTTAGAAGGGAATTTGCCGGATATATCGGCAATAATGTAGGGGCACAGCAGGATCTATGGCCTTTTGGAATTTCAGGAGATCTTCCGGTCATCCTCGTTGTGATTAATGATCTTGAAGATATGGAAATGGTCAATTGGGCGATTAAGGGCCATGAATACTTGAGAATGAAGGGTCTGACGACCGACCTTATTCTTCTTGTGAATAAAAAAGAGGGGTATTCACAGCCATTGAATGATCGGATCAGAAATAGTATTTCCGCAAGCCATGCAAGAGAGCTGATCAATCAGTACGGCGGTGTCTTCATCACAAATTCTTCAGATATGGATCAGACACAGTTGACATTACTGTATACTGTAGCCAGATTAGTTATAAAAGATAGTATTGAGATATTAAAAAGTCGTGTGAGAGATATCCGTATATCAATGAGAAAGAGTCAGCCTGCTGAGACGGGAAGCAGTAAACCGGAAAGAATACAGCCTGTTTATGTGCATCAGCAAGTCAACGAAAGGAAGCTTTTGTTCTTTAACGGGATCGGAGGATTTTCTGCCGATGGTAAGGAGTATGTAATCCAGCTGGCAGGAGGCATGCATACACCTGCCCCTTGGTCGAATATCATTGCAAATAAAAATTTCGGTTTTCTTGTTACAGAAAGCGGAGGCGGTTATACCTGGGCAGAGAACAGCCGTGAATTCAAAATGACGCCTTGGTACAATGATCCTGTAACAGATCGGCAGGGTGAGATTATTTATATATGTGATATTGAGCAGAAATGCCATTGGACACTCACACCGCTGCCGGCAGGTGATAATGAGCTTTATACGGTAAGACACGGTCACGGGTATAGCGTTTTTGAACATAATAGTCATGGACTGAGCCAGTCGCTGACAATGTTTGCAGCACTGGACTTCCCGGTCAAGATCTGTTTGATTAAAATTTCAAACATTACAGGAAGAAAAAGAGATATAACCATTACCCATTATACAAGACCGGTACTTGGTGTGAATGAAAACCGTACTTCACCTTATATTGTCACATGGAGGGACGATAGGGGAACTTTATTTATTGAAAATAAGTACAACAGCGAATTCAGAGGTCGGATTGCATTTTTAGCAACTAATATCAAGGATTCCTCGGTTACAGGTGACAGAGCTTCCTTTATTGGTATTGAGGGGGACATTTCCGAGCCTCGTGCTCTTATGGAAAAGAACCTTTCGGGTATAACAGGAGCAGGTCTTGACCCTTGCGCGGCTGTCATGGGTAATGTACATCTGGAACCGGAGGAGGAGGTAACTATAGTATTTCTGTTCGGCAGTGAAGTTGCTGAACGACAGGCCGCAGATCTTGCAGAGCGCTTCACTGATACCTTGACAGCTGTAAATGAACTTGAGAGGGTTAAGGAATACTGGAGGGCAAAGCTGGAATCCATACAGGTACATACCCCGGATGATTCCTTTGATATAATGATGAACGGCTGGTTCATGTATCAGACAATAGCGTGTAGAATCTGGGCAAGATCCGGCTATTATCAGGCAGGTGGTGCGTATGGCTTCAGAGACCAGCTGCAAGACAGTATGGCGCCTTTGAACACCTGGCCCTCTTTGACTAGAGATCAGATTCTGCTGCATGCTTCCAGACAATTTGAAGAGGGGGATGTACAACACTGGTGGCATAAAGAGGGAGGAAAGGGGATCCGAACAAGATATTCGGATGATCTTCTTTGGCTCGCTTATGTCACTGCAGAATATATCGAGAAAACAGCGGACACATCTATCCTTAATGAACAGGTGCCTTTCCTGAAGGGAAATGCTTTGCCGGATGGCGAAGATGAAAAGTATGAAGAGCCGCAAACCTCAGATAAAGTTGCACCTCTTTATGAGCACTGTACCCTGGTTATTGACAGATCGCTTTCTACGGGGCCTCATGGATTGCCGCTCATAGGAGGCGGAGATTGGAACGATGGAATGAATACTGTCGGGAATAAGGGCAGTGGGGAAAGCGTGTGGCTTGGATGGTTTCTGATCTCAATATTGAAAAAATTCATTGCTATCTGCCAGTTCATGAAAGATGATGCAAGAGTTCAGATATACAAGGATGCTGTGGACAGACTGAAGGAAAATATTGAAAGAGAGGCCTGGGATGGCAGCTGGTATAGGAGAGCTTACTTTGACGACGGTACACCACTGGGCTCTGTGCATAATTCAGAATGCATGATTGACTCGATTTCGCAGTCATGGTCCGTTATATCAGGCGCTGCAGAACCACATCGGATGAGAGAAGCGATGAGTGCGGTTCAGAAATATCTTGTGGCCGGAAATGATGGTATTATAAAATTATTGGCACCGCCATTTGATAAAAGTGATCTGCAGCCGGGATATATCAAGGGATATGTGCCGGGAGTCAGAGAAAACGGCGGTCAGTATACACACGCCGCTTCGTGGGTTGTAATGGCGTTTGCACAGCTTGGAATGGGAGATAAGGCAAGTGAGTTATTCCATATGTTGAATCCAGTCAATCATACAAGAACAGAACTCGAGTATTCCAGATATAAGACAGAGCCTTATGTCATAGCGGCGGATGTTTATGCTGTGCATCCCCATACCGGACGAGGCGGCTGGTCATGGTATACAGGAGCAGCAGGATGGCTTTTCAAGGTTGGACTGGAGCACATTGCCGGTTTCAGGAAAAAAGGAGGAAGACTATATATCAATCCGTGCATCCCAAAGAATTGGGGTGGATTCATGATTGATTACCATACGGAACAGGCTACTTATCATATTGAAATAAAAAACCCCGACAGACTGAGCTGTGGAGTTTCATATATAGCTGTAGATGGGGAGTTCTGCCCGGATGGTGGCATTATCCTTGCTCAGAGCGGATTTCACAGGGTTGATGTAGTTATGGGTACGCCATTTGTATCTCCTCAGGAAGCAGAATCCATTTCGGATACCGAATCAATAACAGATCCCGAGTTATATGTTACCTGATGAAGCAATGGAAAGTCATATTCTTCCTGCCCCAATTCAGCCAACAGCTTGAGTGTGCCCGGAAAGTCGGAGTTCAGATTCAGTCCCTTTTGTTCCAATAAATGCTGAAGCTGGCCGCTTTCTCTGTAAATCCATCTGGCATATCTTGAACGTTCATACAGGTATTCCTTAAGCACATCCTGGAATTCATTCTGTTGAAGGATTTCTTCACAGATGAAAAAGTTACACACCGTTGTTCTGAAACGTACAGGTAGTTTACAGCCAATTCCGGGGTTTACGAACGGACATGTTCTGAAAAATATTGTATGATCGCGGATGCTGCCTGTCTCTAAGAAATTTCCGGCTGAAATGTAATTGTCATATGCTTCTTTATCAAAAAGTCCTTTAGCATATATATTGTAGTTATTAATAATAGTTCCGGGGTTTGACAATATAATGTCTAATGCCTTTTGGCCGCCTTCCAGTATTGCCATTCTTTGAATATCAACTAATGTGAATTCGGGGAAATAGTGACAACAGCCTCTATTACTAATACTGCACAAACTTTTCCCCATTATACTGTTACAATTTCCGCAATCTGTACAGCCGATCTGCGGAATACCATGATCGAAAAAAATATAAATATTTCCCATAAATCGCCCCCTTAATATGTTGCTTTTTTACTACTTAATTATAGTTTCGATAAGGGCTGACGGCAACATTTTTTTTACGTGCATAAAAATGTGATATTAGGGAAATTATGTTGTAAACGTAATAAAAATGTTATACAATATATGTAAGGACAACAATAAATTTTATCTACTGGTGAAAGAGATTAGTTTCAGGCTTATCCTTGGTTTTTAAGATTGTGTAGTACATGTTACGGTGCCATTTCTGCATTTAATGTAAGCAGTTTGCCGGTTTTTTTGCTACAAGGGGGTGGATAGCCTTGAAAAGTACGACTAATGGGTGTTATAAAAAAATCATCAATCAGTTGCGCAATGAGCTACACAACCTGATAGAATCAGAAAATCTCAGCAGTAGTATTGTTCAGAAAAGAAGTCAGGAACTTGACGAATTGATTCTAATGTATTACCGACAGATTAAAAAGGATCAGGAATTAAAAGAACCATAAAAAAGCATGCCTATAAACGGAAGTACAATTAGTGCTGTTGCAGGATGTCCGGTTCCTGCCGTTGAAATCTCATGGCCTAATATAGTCTGTCCGGCGATTATGTAACCGGCTACGAGCCCTGAAACCAAGCCGCCGATTGCGCCTGCTGCAATCATAAGCGGGTGGCGGTGATCTTCAGATGGGCCACTGATATCGCTTGGATGCATGATATCCGTCCAAAGTAGTTTCCTCTTCTTTGCAATTGTGTAGCATATAGGGAGAATGAACGGACCCAATACAAGTGTAATGACTGAATTATTAAGTGTAATAATGATGGCCAACGCCGAAAAGCTCGCCAGATTTAGTATATCAAGACCCCATGCGATCGTTGCCGCACAGGCAGTACTGGAAATAAAACTGATAATACCAAACTGTGCCAGCTTCCAGGGGGTATTGATGTTGGGTGTTCTGTCCTCACCAAATCTGGGTTTGATATGATTCCACAGTTTATAGGGAATATATGCATACATGAAGTTGCCTATAAAACCGAAAACAGAACCGACAGACAGAGTGCCGAAAAAATCTCCGCCCAGATTTCCCAGAGCCGAACCCCATGCTCCTGCAGGACCGAAAAGCAGCCCGAAGATGACAGGCAGTAACGACGCGGGCCTTATTTCTGTAACGCCCGGTATAATTGGTATAGACTTTGTAGGGAGCAGGAGCAGCATATATAAGCCGGCACACAATACAGTTAATGCAACCATTATGCCATACTTCCACATCCTTACTATTTCCTTCACACTATAACACCCCTTGAGATTTATTTCAGATTGTAAATTTGAAGATATTGTATCATTTTACAATGCAACATGTCTATAATTTACAGCTATATGCTTATACTATGTAAACGTTTTTATTATTCAATTCTCAAAATACAGTGTTATTTTTGCTGAAAATATGGTAGCATGATAAAGTCAGTTTTCTTATGCAATACCATACAATCATGATGCTGTCAGGAAAATTAAGAACAGATAAAGGAGCAATGGAATGGGACTCTACAAACAGTGGGAAAAAATAGCGCAGGCTCAGAATGATCAGGCGGAATACAATGCCTTTTGGAATGAGTATCTGGAAAAAGAAAAGTCAAATTACCAATATATATTGGAAAATAATCTTAATAAGCTGGAGGGCAGGCTCGCGGATCTTGCTGCAAAGTTTTCCATGGAACCTGTTGTTTTTGCAGGATTCCTGGATGGTATAAACAGCAGCCTCACAGATGAACTCGAACTAGATACACTGGATGAGGATACTGTGCTGTCATCTGAAATCAATTTCGAGAAGCTTTATTGGAATATGCACGAGGCAAAGGCAGACTGGCTCTACGATCTGAAGCAGTGGGACGGCATCCTTTCTGTGGAAAAGAGAGATGAGATTACAAAAGAATTCAGATTGTCAAAGATGGCTGTCAGCAGTAAGGTCGGCAGGAATGATCCCTGTCCATGCGGCAGCGGCAAAAAGTACAAGAAATGCTGCGGCAAATAGGCTTGACTAAAAGGCCTGAACAAGCAATTGTAACCAGCAGAAATGAATCGATAAATTTACAAGCATGAAAAGGGAGATGTCATAAATGATTGAGAAAATTAAGATGGCCGTACCCATTGTTGAGATGGATGGCGATGAGATGACCAGGATCATATGGAAAATGATAAAGGACAAATTGCTTGAACCATACATAGATCTGAAAACGGAATATTACGATCTTGGCCTCAAACACAGGGATGAGACCGACGATCAGGTAACTCTCGATGCAGCGTATGCAACAAAGAAACATGGCGTTGCGGTGAAATGCGCTACTATTACACCTAATGCCCAGAGGGTGGAGGAATACAGCCTTAAGAAGATGTGGAAGAGCCCGAACGGAACAATTAGAGCCATCCTTGACGGGACGGTCTTCCGGGCTCCGATCATTGTTGACTGTATCCAGCCATCAGTACGCACGTGGAAGAAGCCTATTTCCATTGCCAGGCATGCATACGGCGATATCTACAGAAACGTTGAATACCGTGTGGAAGGTCCGGGGAAAGCTGAACTTGTGTTCACTGGAGATGACGGAAAGCAGAACCGTGAAACTATATTCAATTTTAGCGGGTCCGGCATCATAATGGGCATGCATAATCTGGATGAATCCATACAGAGCTTTGCCAGAGCATGTTTTAATTATGCATTGGAAGTGAAACAAGATCTGTGGTTTGCTACAAAGGACACAATTTCTAAGGTATACGACCATACCTTTAAGGATATTTTCCAGGAAATCTTTGACTCAGAGTATAAGGATAAATTCGAACAGGCAGGGATAGAGTATTTTTACACACTTATCGATGATGCTGTTGCCAGAGTTATTCGCTCTGAGGGTGGTATGGTCTGGGCCTGCAAAAATTATGACGGTGATGTTATGTCAGATATGGTGGCCACAGCGTTTGGTTCACTTGCCATGATGACCTCTGTACTGGTATCACCTGAAGGCCAATATGAATATGAGGCAGCTCATGGAACTGTTACAAGACATTACTACAGACACTTGAAGGGTGAAGATACCTCAACCAATTCCATGGCCACACTTTTTGCATGGACCGGAGCGCTCAGGAAAAGGGGCGAGATAGACGGCAATACTGCGTTGACTGACTTCGCAGACATATTAGAGGCGGCTTCACTTAAGACAATTGAAGATGGAGTCATGACAAAAGATCTGGCTGCGTTATCAGATTCACAGAATATAAAAGTTGTTAATACTGAAGGATTTCTCAATGAGATCCGTAATTGCCTGGATTCAATGCTCAGTGAGTAGGAGTAGGAGTTGATTATCCATGCTGAAGATGGCAGGTGCAATAGCCGCAGAAATGCTGGCGGCATTGTTTGTAAATTATTTCTTCATTTTTTTATATATTCTCGTAATTATGTATATACGAGCTCAGCACCAAAGATATTCCGAACTTCAAAGTGATGTCTATGGGAAGCCGGAGAGGAGCCTGCGGGAGATTACTGAGCATATTATTTTCACTGGGCTTATCTCCGGTTTTATATTAAGCTTTTTTACTGTTGCAGCCGGTATTACCATTGAGACGGAGACAGTCAGGTATTTGTTTTATATTATGTGTTTTTTATTACTGTTTGACCTTCGGCTGGTATGTATTTCATATGCGGCCGGTATACTTGCAGCTATCAGCCTGATCTTTGGAACCCCACATGTCAATGTGCCGTCACTTCTTTGCCTGGTGGCTGTTTTACAGCTGGCTGAAAGCATTCTGATATTTGTGAACAGAAAAGGCGGCTGCGTACCTGTTTTCATTAAACATAATAATGAGATAGCCGGTGCTTTTCTAATCAGGAGATTCTGGATGATACCGGTTGTGTTTTTTACTCATATCATTCAGTCTGCAGTAACAGGTTCGCTGGATTTTGCCGATGGATGGCCGATGATTTTCAGTTCCCCGTCTCTGCAGTCCGGAGCCTGGGCGCTTGGATTGGATTGCCTGGTAGCGGTATTATGCCATACCGATATAGCAATTACCATGCACCCTGAGAAAAAATCGATTCAAAGCGCAGGGATGCTATTTATCTATAGTACTGTTTTATTAGTAATGGCGTTTATTTCATTAGAAATAATATGGATTGGATATATTGGCGTAATCTTCTGCGTTTTAGGACATGAAGGAATTTATTTTTATTCGAAGCTTTCAGAAAATGCAGGAGTTCCACTTTATAGTGCCGCTAGACGGGGTTTAAGGATCATGGATGTGCTGCCGGGAAGCCATGCCGAGAAGATGGGACTGGAACGGGGAGACATTATACTTAGTATAAATAATAACGATATACAAACTGACGATGGTGTTACGGAAGCATTGCGTGAGTTCCCGAACTATACGTGGATTCATGTTCTGGGATGGGACTCAAAGGAAAGAACAGTTGAATACAGTTGTTTTCCTGGTGGATACAATACACTTGGTATTATTACTGTTC
>JAEYRF010000116.1 GCA_023409615.1 Bacillota bacterium
AGCAAAAACCGCTCGCCCTTGACCTCCACCAACAATGTACGCTTATTTTTACAATATACAAATTTCAAGAGAGGAGAACCTAACTTAGAACACTGAAAATATTGTCTTGACAATGGGGGGCATCATACAAAAGCAAAAACGTACGCAATTGACGCAACAAGATTATTCAAACCGTCTTTAGCGCTTTGAATTCCTAAATCGTTTAACTCATATGTAAAGCAAGTATTAAAATCATTTTCATCTATTGATGCTGTAACTTCTTTTGCGCTTTTGTTAAGTTGCTCACAGCTTTCTTCGATTGATTTGATGATTTCTAACTGGTTATCGCTTGAGCGATCAATATCAATATTAAACTGGTGTAATGGCTCATCTTCGTCACATAAATACCCTGTTACATTTACTTTTTTTGAAAGTAGATGCGTAGTCAGAAACCCAGTTCCAAACTTTCCGGTTATCTTTTTTTCTTTCCTATCAAGCTCATTTCTCTCTTTGGTAGAAACTTGTTCAATAAGGAAAACAATATTTTTTGTTAAAAACAGCTTTCCATTATGCTTAAATTCTATTACTTTTCTATTTTCATCAAAACTAACGAGAATATCAACTTTCCCTGTGGAGTTAACTACATCTTTTGCATTCTGAATAAGCTCCCAAATCCAGCGATAGGAAGTATCTTCATTATTGCTATTTTCCAATTTTTTGAGTTGGTCGATAATTTTATTTGCAGCTTGTGTTGTTTGTGCTTCACTGCGTAAATTTTTAACCTTATTTTCTATACTCATGGTGTTAAGTTCCTTTTAAGTGATCTGTTATTTGTCTATTACAAAAAACTATTTAAACTTCCTCATTCATAGTTATTTATTCTTAATTCCAATCGAGGTGCATATTTTTACTGTTATAATTGATCCTATAATATATCTTCTATCTTTTTTCAGCTACCCATTATCTTTAATACAACATCTATCAATTTTGTACGGAATGCCCATTATAGACATTACCAGCACAATTGTAAGCAGTCATTCCTAACTACTATTATTCGACTTTTTTCTAATCTTGTCAATACTTGCCAAGTATTAGATCACGGTAAACGTATTAATTTCATCTTTCGCTAGAAATTTCACTTGGAATTGATTATATATGCTATTTCAGCATATGCTGAAGAAGGAACATGAGCTCTGAAATTGCATTGATACGGTACAAGATGCGTTTCATTGTAATACAAAAGAAAGAGCGACTTAATTCTGTTTCTTTATTGTACTTCAAGAGATTTTAAATGACTTGCTTCGTAGGGAAAATGGGTGGATATTGCTGCAAAACTAAAGCATCATGTGAAGAAATGGCTGCAGGCTGTTTGTACTGTTGAAACTCGAATGCGGCATTAGGAACTACAACCTGCGGCACGATGCCGCAGGCGCTGGACTTAAGCCATGGATGGCGGTTGTCCTGCGCCCGCATTGGAGTGAGACAGTACATTACCAGCCTGCCCATGACGTAACCCGATGCTGTGTTTTGTAGTGATATCCACCCATGACCCTAATTCTATTTGCAATTTGACATTGTTGCATAGATCTACTCATTGCAAGCAACTTACCCCTGCCTCAACTGCTCAAGCAACTTATTGAACTCCTCCGGTGGCGGAGCCTCGAACTCCACATATTCTCCTGTGCCTGGGTGGACGAAACCAAGCAGTTTTGCATGCAACGCCTGGCCTTGAATGTCATACTGCTGCTTTTTCCTGCCATAGACAGGGTCACCAATCAGCGGATGACCGATGTAAGAAAGGTGAACCCTGATCTGATGCGTTCTGCCCGTTTCCAGTCGCAATTCCAGCAAAGTAGCCGACTTGAATCTTTCCAGCACCTTGAAATAAGTCACGGCTCTGCGTCCGTTCTTCGTATTCACGGCCATTTTCTTCCTCTCCTGAGGGTGTCTGCCGACAGGTGCATCGATTTTTCCGGTATCCTCCGCAATGACGCCCTCAGCCACAGCAATATAAACACGCTGTATATCATGATCCTTAAGCTTGTCCGAAAGCTTACCATGGGACGTATTATTCTTTGCTATCACCAGAACTCCTGATGTATCCTTGTCGATACGATGGACGATACCGGGGCGGATGACCCCGTTTATATCGGAAAGCGAGCCTTCGCAGTGATCCAGCAGCGCATTGACCAGCGTGCCGGTGTAGTTACCTGCGGCGGGATGTACGACCATTCCGCGTGCTTTGTTCACTACAATTATATCTTCATCTTCATAAAGGACATCCAGATCAATTTTTTCCGCTTTGATATCAAGCAGCTTTGGCTCGGGAATGCTGACAGATACAATATCCTCATTCTTCAGCTTATAGCCGGGTTTGACCATATTCCCATTGACGAGCGCCCCGCCTTCCGTGATCAGCTTTTCGAAAAAAGAACGCGACCAGGTCTCCAGCTTTTTTGTCAGCCATACATCAAGGCGCATATTAACATCTTGTTTTTCTATTTTATAAGTTTCACTCTGCATCTTCTATTTTTTCCTGCTCTTCTTTCTCGATCTTCACTTTCTTCTCAGGTTCCTTGTAAATAAAAAACACATAGATTGCCATTGCTATGGTGCCGCAAGTGACTGATATGTCAGCCACATTGAAGATCGGGAATGGATAAGTGCCTATATAGAACAGTAGAAAGTCGGTCACTTCACCTGTTAATAACCTGTCTATATAGTTCCCGACGGCGCCTGCCAATATAAGTGCAAGTGAAAATCGAAGAAATTTTTCTTTGTGTTTAAACAAATAGTAAATGACAAATGCGGAAATGATCGGAACAATGATTAAAAAGAAGACCCTGCCGTTTTTTAGCACACCCCAGGCCGCGCCTGAATTCATATGCAGCGTTAGATAAAAAAACTTATCTATGACCGGTATCATCTCACCGACATCAATATTTTTTACAACGATGTATTTTGTAATCTGATCTAAAATCACAATAATAAGCGAAAGAATAATCCAAAGCATGTTGTTACCTCTCTTTTGCTGATTCAAGTATTTCTAATTACTTCTGATACTTCGATAAACAGATTATACCGATGAATCGCCAGTTTGTAAACATTAGCCTTTACGGTATTTCCGGCTTATACCATTGTGACATACCTTCATACCGGTTCCATGTATCCGGCTGCAGGGGCCCTTTAATATCCTTACTGTATACCATGACATCTCTTAGGAAATACAGCCCTATATATGGCGAATCTTTTAAAATCTGATCCTTCATAGCTTTGTATATGCGCTTTTTATAGTATTCGTTTTTTTCTTTAAAAAGCTCTGTAATGCCGGTATTCACCAAGGAGTCATTGTAACCTGAAACATTGTAGGCTGAATCGTTAATGCCGGATATGGATGAATAGAGATAACTGTTGGAATACAAATAGGACAAATCAGGTATTTGAGGAATCCTGCAGCCAAGGAAAGCCATGTCATACTTTAACGTACTGATCCTGTTCATCATTTCATCCCACTGAACCTCTTTCACTTCGGCTGGTATCCCTGCTTTTATAATCTGTTCACATATTTTATTTGCAATACGCATTCTGGTGCTGTTATTTGTATTGACCAGCAGTTCTACCTTAAGATATTTTCTTAATCCGCCTATAGACTTATATAAACCCTGCTTATTTTCTTTCCAGCCTCCCTCTTTCAGTACCTCAATTGGTGTCATCGCTGTGATGGAAATTGCGTCGTCTGGTTCAGCAGTCGCATCCTTATCTGATGTGACACCGTTTACATTATCGTATAGAGGTGCTGCCTGGACACCCTCCAGGTCAGATATCCAGCTTTCGGGTAATATGGGCAATTCGGCCGCTACTGCTTCACCAGGCATTTCTTCATTGATGATTGCACCAATGTCGACAGCCATTGAGATTGCTTTTCGTACATAAATGTCATTGAATATTGGATTATTCATATTGAAAGCAAGAAATTCAAAATTCCTTGAAGTGTACTTTTTAAAGGTCAGATCAGTCCTGCCCTTATATTTTTGATAGTTAGAAGCACCAATTGAAGCAACATCAAGATCATCAGTCTGAAACGCCACCATCGTATCATCAGGGTTCTTGTATATCTTCATCATTATAGTTTCAATATATCTTTCCGCAGTCTCAACACTGTCAGAATCAGCACTATCCTTATATTCACCGGCATTAGCCAGTGTCATATACCACCACTCGGTATTTATTTTCATTTCAACATTAACATTTTCTTCATATGAAACAAATCGGTATGGTCCGGTCCCGGCGGGAGAAAACTGCTCTGAGGCTGACAGAATATCTTTTTGATCAAATTGATGCTTTGCTATGATAGGAAATGTCATCATCTCAGGCATAAAAGAGTTCGGGTTATCAAGAACCAACCGTACAGTCGAGGAATCAACGGCTGCACAGGTTACAACACCGGCCAGCAATGGCTTATAGACTGAGTTGATCCCCGGATTCAGGAGTGTCTGGATAGTGAACTCAACATCATACGCGGTGAAGGGTTCGCCGTCATGCCAATTAATGCCGTTCCTGATATGAAATGTCCAGATAAGTCCGTCAGGAGAAACAGACCAGGTATCGGAAAGCATTGCAACTGCTTTCTGATCTGCATCCAACCTTGTCAGTCCCTCATATATGAAGCTGAGAAAATCTGCAGTATAGGTGTTTTTAGTTAAAATAGGGTTCAAGCTGTCAGGCGCTGTTGTAAACAGGTTCAGGGTGCCTCCTGCAACAGGACCCTTGTCTAAAACATCATAATCTTCCTGATATTGATCATACTCATTGGTATCCTCATATTGCCGCAGACTAAGACCGGTTTGGCAGCCTGTCAGCATCAGAGTTAATATTAATATTATGATTAATAGAGTACTTTTTTTCATTTGTTGTTCCTCATTCCTTTATCTGCATGAATGCTGCAAAGGAACCGGTTCTTCTATCGTCTCCCCTATAGGAAAAAAACAGGTCCTTTCTACATTTGGTGCAAATACCACAGTCATGAATGTTATTTTCCTGCATACCTTCGGATAGCAATTCAAGCTTAATAATTTCCTTCAGGTCAATATTCCATTTTTTATCGCCTACAGGAGTATAAAGCTGGACATTATCAAATTTATTTTCAAATAGTTTGTAAACATCCTCATCTACCTCAAAGCAACACTTGTCAATGGATGGTCCTATTGCGGCAACAAGCCTGTCCGCACGAAAGCCGGGGATTTCCCTCATAGCGGTAAGTGCACTGGAAGCAATATTTTTTAATGTACCCCTCCAGCCTGAGTGCAGAAGTGCTGCTGCATTTATACCAGGCTCAAAAAGAAAGACCGGCACACAATCCGCATGGAAAGTCACCATCGTAACACCTGGCGAAGTTGTCAGCAGGCCATCAATACCAATCAGATCACTTCTCCTGGAAAAACCTTTTCCCTTATCTTTTTCATCGATTACAGCAACATTTATATCGTGAAGTTGATTTGTCAGCACTATACTATCAGTTTTGACTCCAATTGAGTTACACAGTAACTGATAATTTTGTACTACATTATCTCTTGTGTCATTACGGTTAAAGCCAAGGTTAAGTGACCTGCACTCACCCTGGCTGACACCGCCATACCTGGTGCTTACACAGTGGATCAGTTTATCATTATATTTTTTCAGACATTCGAATTCTATGTATTTTAACTCTCCGTCTGTAACAAGGGTCGCTTTCTTCCCTATTTTTTCTGTTGACTTCAATTTCTCCTCCTCAGTACCTTTGTAAACCTTGAATATATTCATATTATCATAAGCGTTTCTCATTCTCAATATAAGGCTTTACGATACATTTCAAAATGCCCCGACAGGCACATTCTTAATCCGGCGTCGGTCTGTTGCATTTTTTATTACATGAATTCCCTGAGTCAAAAATCCATGGACATACCAGAATAATGACAACAACTATGATTATGATCCACCAGATCCAGTTTGATCCGAACCCGAATCCACAGCCTCTATCTTCATCCATCCCTTCCACCTCTTTTAATAGATATCATAGTATATATTATGGGTTTTATCTGCTAACGTTACATCTGTATCCGGGTATATATATTGCTGATTTGCTTATCAAATGGCTATAAATAAAAAAACTGCTGATAATATTATTACCAGCAGCATTCGCTTTTGCAAATCTCTACATTGTATAACGATTCACATTACTGATTCAGTTACCTTCTAGGTTCAACAATTAGTTTGATAGCAGTCCTTTCCTCTCCATCAATCATAATATCGGTGAAGGCCGGAATACAAATTAGCTCGATTCCGGAAGGAGCTACAAATCCGCGCGCGATTGCAACTGCCTTCACTGCCTGGTTCAATGCACCGGCGCCGATCGCCTGCATTTCAGCCATACCCCTTTCTCTGATAACACCTGCCAAAGCTCCTGCAATGGAATTTGGGCTAGACTTTGCTGAGATTTTTAAGACATCCATAATTTTTACCCCCTAATGCATACAAAATAATATAGATTGAATAAATTCTACATAAATATCCAAATTCCTTTTTATTTAGTTAAATTTTAGAAATTTTAATAATTTGCATAAATGTTAAGTGTGAAATGGTATGTTATATACTATATGCAAATTGATATAAATGTGATTTATTTACATTTCAAATACTCTTGATAAACGTTTAATAGATATTGTCCTACCCGTTAAATCATCGATATCAAGAATAACAGCATTAAACTGAACACTGCCTTTTGCCAGTTCGAATCGGACAGGCATACAAAGTCGGAATTTCTCAAGAATAATGTCCTTATCTACACCGATAATTCCTTCATACGGGCCGGTCATCCCAACATCAGAAATGAATGCGGTTCCACAGGGAAGGATTCGCTCATCAGCCGTCTGAACATGTGTATGGGTGCCAAGAACTGCACTGACTCTTCCATCTGCATGCCAGGCGATGGCACATTTCTCCGAAGTTGCTTCCGCATGCATATCTACAATGCAAACCTTAACCTTGCTTTTTATATATTCCAGTTCTCTGTCCAGTGCTTTGAACGGGCAGTCCTGAGGGTCCATATACACCCTTCCGATTAAATTGATGATACCAAGCTTTCCATCGATAATAGCAGAGCCTTTACCCGGAACATCGGATGGATAATTCGCCGGACGTACAATCCTTGTATCAGTATCGATAAAGTTGTGGATCTCTTTTTTAGACCATGTATGGTTTCCCAATGTCAACGCATCGATCCCAAGTTTATATAGTTCCTGAGCCAGTACAAATGTAATACCGGAACCGCCTGCTGCATTTTCACCGTTAGCTATACAATAATCAAAGGAAAGTTCTTTACGCAGTACAGATAAATATTCTTTTATAGCCTTTCGACCTGGACTTCCAACAATATCACCTATGAATAATACCTTCAATTGAGGCTCCTCCGTCATATATAGAAATGAGTTATTATCTTTATATACAATTCTTACTTATCCAATATAACACAAAAAGCGTGTATAAACACGCTTTTTGTGGCACTTCTTTGAGATTTTTTCAGGCTCACAGGCCTTAATTTTCATTTTGCATATTCAATTGATCTTGTCTCACGTATAACATTTACTTTGATTTGACCGGGATATTCAAGTTCACTTTCGATCTTCTTGACAATTTCCCTTGCCTTTAGAACCATTTCGTCATCAGATATTTCTTCAGGTTTGACGATAATCCGGATTTCTCTGCCAGCCTGTATTGCATAGCATTTCTCGACGCCCGGGAAGGAATTTGCTATCTCCTCCAGCTTGTCAATCCTCTTGATATAAGACTCCAGAGTCTCTCTTCTGGCACCGGGTCTTGCAGCCGATATGGAATCGGCGGCCTGAACAAGTACTGCAATAAGAGATGTTGGCTCTACGTCCCCATGGTGTGATTGAATCGCATTGATTACATCGTTACCTTCTTTGTATTTCCTTGCAAGGTCAGCTCCTATTGTAACGTGTGATCCTTCCATTTCATGGTCTACGGCTTTTCCTATGTCATGCAGAAGACCTGCTCTTTTTGCAAGCATAACATCTGCTCCCAGTTCTGAGGCCATAATGCCTGCGAGGGTCGAAACCTCGATCGAGTGGTTCAGGACATTCTGTCCATAACTGGTTCTGAATCTGAGTTTACCAAGAAGTTTAATTACCTCAGGATGCAGGCCATGTACTCCGGTTTCAAACGTTGCACGATCGCCTTCCTGACGGATTGTATTCTCAACTTCCTTCTTTGCCTTTTCAACCATCTCTTCAATCCTGGCAGGATGTATTCTGCCGTCAAGGATCAACTTCTCAAGTGTAATCCTTGCTACCTCTCTTCTGATGGGGTCAAATCCTGACAGTATAACAGCTTCAGGAGTATCATCAATAATAAGGTCAATTCCCGTCAGAGTTTCGAGAGTTCTGATATTTCTGCCTTCACGGCCAATAATACGGCCTTTCATTTCATCGTTAGGCAATGGGACTACAGATACTGTAGTTTCTGACACATG
>JAEYRF010000165.1 GCA_023409615.1 Bacillota bacterium
GATCCCGGCAGGTGAACAGCACAAAACGCTGGAAACAGTGAGCAATATCTACAGAAAGCTTATTGAGTTCAAGGCAGACAGGAATACCATACTGGTTGCACTGGGCGGCGGCGTTACGGGCGACATCACGGGTTTTGCGGCAGCGACCTTCATGAGAGGAGTTCCATTTATACAAATCCCGACAAGCCTTATAGCCCAAGCTGACAGCAGCATAGGCGGGAAGACAGGTGTTGATTTTGAAGGCAGCAAGAACATGGTTGGTGCTTTCTACCAGCCTCGTTTTGTATACATTAATATCAATACTCTTAAAACGCTTCCCAAACGGGAGATGACGTCAGGACTTGCGGAGGTAATCAAGCACGGGCTGATCAGGGATGCTGATTTTTACAGATATATTGATTACAATGCTGATAAAATCTATCGCTTTGATGAAAATGTGATGGCGTACCTTACAAGAATGAACTGCAAGATTAAAGGTGATGTTGTAGAGCAGGACGAACGGGAAGATGGCTTAAGGAAGATTCTGAACTTTGGTCATACTATTGGACATGCCGTAGAAAGTGCATCCGGTTTTACCTTGCTGCACGGTGAATGTGTAGCAATTGGAATGGCGGGTGCGTACCGTATTGCCTTTAAACTTGGAATGATAGATGAGGCTGTGTTGGAAAAGGTTGAGGAGACGCTTGGAAAGATCGGCCTTCCTATCAGGGCGCAGGGTATGGATGCGAAAAGAATATTTGATATGATGTTTTTTGACAAAAAAGTCAAGGACGGCAAGTTGAACTTTGTTCTTCCCAAGCGGATCGGAGATGTTATAAACTGTACTTTAGACAATGAGCCTCTTCTCATGGAGGTATTGTCCGAACTGGTAGCGGTATAAAATATGTTAATATTGCATCAGGCGTAATGTCTGCTGCGAATTATTTAAAAGACTGCCTCATTGTCATCTACAACTGATCGAGGTGGTTTTTTTATGTTCAAAGATGAAAAATATTTATAGATCAAAATGGCTATATTAAATATGATACATCATAAAACACTCCAGATGTCAGCGGTAAAAGAGGTGAGGGTGTCCATGTTCGGCAAAAAAACCAGATATAAAATGCTGGAGAAGAGGCTAGACCGGATTGCATCGGGCATGGAACGGACGAAGCTAAATGAGTATGTGCATTATCTGGAGCATCCGAAGAAGCTGTTCTTTGCAAATTTCCTTGCAGGAATTGCCAGGGGATTTGGTGCATCAATAGGTTTCACGCTGCTTGCTGCAGTGATTATATACATTCTGCGTGGGATTGTGGAATGGAATTTGCCGGTCATAGGGGAATTTATCAGCGATATTGTCAGTATAGTGAATAATAATCTTCAAAATCCAGGGAGGTAGATGAGATGAACAGCAACGATATAGAGCATTACAGGAAGCTGCTTGAAAAACAGTTGGAAAGCGTCGACTACACTTTAGACGTCATGAAGGAAAATAATACTGCAGAGCAGGATATGAATTCGCCTGCGGAGCTTTCGAATTATGATAACCATCCGGCAGAAATTGCCTCGGAACTTTTCCAGGTTGAAATGAATACAGCGCTAAAGGTGCATGAGGAGAGCATATTGCAACAAATCAAGTCCGCACTTGCCAGAATAGGGGACGGTTCTTTCGGACAATGCATTCGATGCGGTGAAGTTATTCCACCGGAACGGCTGGAGGTAATGCCATATGCGCAAATGTGCATCCGATGTGAAACTCAGGAGGAAAATGAACCGGAGCGAAGACAAAGACCTAACGAAGAAAAGGTTTTAGATACGCCGCTAGGCAGAAAGTACCTGAACCAGCAGGAGGACGATGAGCATGAGGGAATTGATCAATTCCATGATCTGATGAAATATGGCTCCTCTGACAGTCCGCAGGATTTGGGCGGTTATCATGATTATGAGGAATATTATACTAATGAGGATGATAGACAAGGGATTGTCGATGACATGGACAGGATTACCAATGATCAGTACAAGAGGCAACTCCCAGATTAATTCGCAAATATTGAAGAATTATACAATAATGTTGATTTATTTGTGGTATTATATATATAATTTGTATCAGATAGAAACTGGATAAAATATGAAAACGCAAATTTTCAGGGGGAATAATGTATTTTGAACTTAAACACATGTCGCTTTTACTTACGGTGATATTTACTGCTTTTACTTATACTGACATGGCCTTTGCTGCCGATGGGAACCAGGAGATTAGCAGTATGGTGAAGGGTACGATTATTTCATCTGCCATTTTTGCAGTATTGCTCTTGATTTTAGGCCAGATATATATTACTCATCTTAAGAACAAACTCGCCCGTGAACAGGTATTTTCAAAGGGTATCATTGAAAATGCAAAAACAATTATTATCATATGTTCATCGGATGGCGCAGTGGTAGTGTTCAACAAATTTGCTCAGACGGTTTCGGGATATGCTGCCAAAGAAGTGAACGGCAAAAGAATTGATGAAATCTCCTTTCTAAATGAGAGAACAAGTCTTGGAAGGAAGATCAACGAGTGTATTATAAAAGATCTGAATGTTCAGAATATAGAATCAAGCCTGATAACGAAGGAAAAAAAGCTGATTTATGTACTGTGGAACATAGACGTTATCAAGGATCCGGAAAATAGAACCATGAGTGTTGTTGCCATGGGTATCGATATTACCGACCGCAAGAATACTGAATCCAGACTGTATGAAAGCTATCAGGAGCTTGAGTCGATTCATCATGAGCTGGTTACAAAGGAAATTGAACTTAAATTGCAGTGCGATGACCTTAATACCAGAGGGAATGAGCTAAAACGCAGTGAGGAGCGCTACAGATTGGCCGTGGAAGGCGTTAATGACGGTATATGGGATTGGGACGGCAGGGACGGCAAGCTGTTTATGTCAAGGAGAAGCCGGATGATCCTTGGTTTTGATATGGATCAGGAATATACGACTATTGAAAAATGGTTTAACATAATAGCCAGAGAGGATATGGACAGATTCATCAGGACCCTCAATAAATATATCACCGAACCCCAGAAAAAACATCTGCAGATCGAATGCAGAATTAAAACACCTGACGGCAGAGAAAAATGGATCAGGACAAGAGGTTTGGCAATATGGGATGAGGGAGGTATTCCTGTAAGGGTGGCCGGTTCGATTACTGATATTACAGAACAGCGTCTTTCGGATGAGAGGATTCATCAGCTTGCCTATTACGATTCAATGACAGGACTTCCAAACAGAACTCTTCTAATGGACAGGTTTATTGTTGCTGCAGCAGCTGCCAGGAGAAAAAATAGAATGGTAGCAGTGTTTTTTCTGGACATTGATAATTTCAAAACGATAAATGATACGCTCGGACATAGTTTTGGAGATGAATTGCTGATGATGGTGGGAGAGCAGATAAAGCTCAGGCTTAGAAGGAGTGACACGCTTGCCCGGCTTGGCGGAGATGAATTCATTATGCTGCAGTCCAATGTGAAGAATATAGATGAGGTACACCGGTTTGCAGACAGGATGCTGGAAGTATTTAAGCACCCATGGGTTCTGGATAATAAGGAGTTTTATGTGACTGCAAGCATAGGCATATCTGTCTATCCCGATGACGGGGCTGATCTTCACGAACTGATGAAAAACGCGGATACAGCGATGTACTGCGCTAAGGAGGCCGGCAAGAACAATTTCAAGGTCTATACACACGAACTGAAATCACGCATAATGGAGAGGCTGAAGATAGAGAATTATCTGAGGAAAGCTACGGAAAGAAATGAATTTGTTTTGTACTATCAGCCTCAGATCAATCTTGAAACAGGAAAAGTAGTATGTGCGGAGGCCTTGATTAGATGGTCTAACCCTGCTATTGGCTGGATTATGCCGGATTCCTTTATTAATATCGCAGAGGAGATCGGACTTATCAATATTATCGGCGAGTGGGTATTGAGAACAGCTTGCAAGCAATTATACGAATGGCATGCAAGAGGATATACAGATTTGAAGATTTCAATCAATTTGTCGGCAAAGCAATTTCAGCAGGCAAATCTGGTGGAGATGATCAGCAATATTATCAGAGAAACCCAGATTAGTGCGGAGTGGCTTGAACTGGAAATTACCGAGAGCGTTGCTATGCAGGATCTGGAGCATACTATTTTCATTATGGAACGGTTCAAGGAAATGGGTATAGGAGTGTCCCTGGATGACTTTGGAAAAGGATATTCTTCACTGAATTATCTTAAGCTGCTGCCCATTACCAATCTGAAAATAGACAAGACATTCATCCACGACATTACGGGTAATTCCAAGCAGGCAAAAATCGCGAAGGCACTGATATCGCTGGCTCACAGTATAGATCTGACTGTTACGGCCGAAGGTGTGGAAAATAGTACACAACTGGAATTCCTTATAAAAGAAAACTGTGATATGGCACAAGGTTATCTTTTCAGTAAGCCCATGCTTGCCGAGAATCTGGAACTGACCCCATACACGAACATAATGAAGCTGACCTCCTGACTGAAGGTCAGCCTTTGCTGTCCACGAACCACTTATCCTCTTCAAGCCAAAGGTAGGTTTCCCTTCCGTTGATACGGCATCGGTACCTCATTCCCTGACCGCCGGCCTTCAATGATGCCGCGCGCCTTACGTCTGTTACCTTATCGATATCAAAGCTTCTTCCGTCTTTCCATTTTACTGTCAGTGGTATTTTACCCCCATCTTTTGTAAATTTTGCGATAACTTCTACAAAAACCTTTGACAAACTGCTTCACCTCGTTCTGAAATGCGGCATTAAGCCTTTGCTTATCTAAAAAAGGATACCGGGTGGATCACATTTTCCTCCACGGGGTTTGCATTGAGTCCGTTACTTTTGATCAGAACGGCTCGCTGTACAGAATAGTGGCCGAAACGTGATCGGATGTTGTCTATACTGGTTTCAAGCTGTTCACGGCGAAGTCGTCTTTCATTGTCAAACAGGGAGATCTGCCCGCACTGATCCTGCATAATGACACCTGATACGCGAACTCCAAGCGTTCTGATGGTTTTGGACCAGTCCCATGATCGACTGAATATTTCCAACGCCTTTTCTGCGATTTCCGATGAAGTGCAGGTGTGTTGGGAGAGCTGACCCTGCCGCTCAATAAAGGTGAGATCTCCTGACCGGATGTATACCTGTACCGTCCTGCCCTTGAGGTTGTGGCGTCTGAGCCTTTCCGCCACACTATCAGCAAGGACATAGGTAAGAATCTTTACGTCCTCATATGTACGCAGATCGTGAGGTGTTGTGAGTGAATTGCCAATGCCCTTGATGCCGGGCTGAAAATCAAGCCTGGTTACAGGCGATTCGTCATAGCCGTTGGCAAATACCCAAAGCGTCCGTCCCCATTGACCGAAATGTCTTTCCAGAAATTTCGGGGGCGCCCCGGCTAGTTCGCCTATGGTGCATATGCCGATATCCGTGAGCTTTCTACGGGTTGAGGGTCCCACGTATATCAGGTCGCCTACGGGCAGCCCCCATATCTTTTCTCTAAAGTTCTCCTCACTGATGACTGTAGTTGCATCGGGCTTTTTCATATCGGAGCCCAGTTTGGCAAAAACCTTGTTGAAGCTGACTCCCACGGATGCGGTGACGCCCAGCTCATTTTGGATCCTTTTGCGCAAGGTATAAGCAATTTGTTCGCCGGAACCGAACAATTTGGTGCTTTCGGTGACGTCCAGCCAGTTTTCATCGATCCCGAAGGCCTCAATCAGATTGGTATAATCCTCATAGATTTTTCTCACCAATATGGAAAAGCGCAGGTATTGCATGTAATTGGGCCTTACGACGATAAGTCCCGGGCATTTAGACCGGGCTTCCCATACGGCATCTCCCGCGGTGACGCCGAATTCCTTGGCAATGCGGTTCTTAGCCAGCACGATACCATGGCGTGTGGACTGGGAGCCACACACTGCTACAGGATGATCGCGTATTTCCGGGTTGTACAGGCATTCTACGCTAGCGTAAAAATTATTCAGATCGCTGTGCAATATTACTCTGCTCATATGCTCATATCCGTTTCAATATTTCATCGACTGCGCTCGAGAATCATTCTGCGCAGACACAATAAATTATAGTACCGAACGTATGTTCGTATTATAATTATAAGCCTGTTTGCCACTGCATGTAAAGAGGTTTATTCCGCCAGAAAAGCCGTTTTTAGGAGCGGATAAGACAAAAACACAATATATGGAGGCTGCTTTTTTAAAAAGACGACATGTTGATGTGTGTTGTTAAAATATATTTTTACGACAGTACTAAGTCTTTGCCTTTTTGTCAAAGGATGAAATTGGCTGCATAACCACAATGTCTATCTTCATATGGAGATAAATGCCGATAAAATCTTCATTATTTATGCTAACTCATGGTATAATTAATAAAAACTTGAGAAAAGCTGGATGATTAATTGACGGGAGGTTTTTCTTGTGGATTTAGGATTAAAGGGCAGGACAGCTTTGGTAACAGGTGGATCTCGTGGCCTTGGAAAAGCTATATGCATGAGCCTGGCTCAAGAAGGCGCAAATATTGCCATCAATTATAAAAACAATATGGAGAAGGCAAACTTACTTGCCTCAGCAATAAAAGACATTTATGGAGTAAGTGCTATTACTGTTCAGGGTAATATCGATTGCGAAGAGGATGTGAAGAATATTTTCAGGGAGGTCTCAGATCAATTTCCCGGTCTGGATATCCTGGTAAACAACGCAGGGATCTGTCCGGTTTCTATGGTAAGAGATATGACACTGGAAGAGTGGGATAGTGTAATACGGACTAACCTGACAGGCACCTTCCTTACCTGCAGGGAAATGGTGAATTCGCTAATAATCAGAGGTATGCCTGGAAATATTGTGAATATAGCCTCTCAGGCTGCATACAATGGGTCGAAAACCGGAAAGACTCACTACTCTGCCAGTAAAGGAGGAGTAGTTAGCTTTACACTTTCCCTGGCCAAAGAAGTTGCCTGCTATGGAATCAAAGTCAATGCCGTGGCACCCGGGATGATACATACTGAGATGACTGCTGATACTCTTGAAAGAAACATGGAAAGGTATAAAAAGGACATTCCTTTAGGCCGGATAGCCGATAGCGAAGAGGTCGCGAGAGTGGTAGCATTTTTAGCCTCAGAAGCTTCCAGCTAT
>JAEYRF010000194.1 GCA_023409615.1 Bacillota bacterium
GCCGTGCACCCTGCTTTGATAAATCAGCATATGAGCGTTACCGGGCTAGTTAGCTCCAACCAGGCGGACCCGCGGCACACGAAAGTGTTTACTTACCGTTGCTTCCTTCCGGACCTGGCGGGGTTCACAGGATTCCGTTGCGCAAGACCCAACTATCATCGCTACTTGCATGAGGCAGACTCTACAAAAATATAGCCTCGAACAGGAATTCAACCCTGCTGCAGCGGATTGCAGGTACAGGGCACCGCTACCTCCCCGTCTAGCACAGCCAAAGAATAAACTCAGTGAACACTTTCAAGTGATACTAAATCATTATACTCAAAAACACAAGTCTTATCAACATATTTCAATTTAAAGTCGCAAGCATATTCTGGAAACCCCATAATATGGGAAATAAATAATGGACAAAAAAATAAAGCACTTTGATAAAATTAATAATAATACCGATAATGTAAGTGCTTTACCCAAATAAAATGAAATCAGCCATTGTCTATATTAAAAGGAGGAACAAAAATGAAAAATTAGTATTATTGGCTGTGGCAATTATATTGTACCATGATTTGCTAATAAAATATATTAAATTTATGTAACAAATCCGTGAACAATAGCTTAATAACGTTCTCCACACTAAACCTTTCGAGGAAAAACTCAGCGATACGAAACAATGGAAAGAGAGTCAGCAGAAATATTTCGAAAAAAAGTAACCGTTTTTCCTGTCTGTTATTTCTCAGTCCTGTATAGGAGCGGACAATATTTCTAAGCTCAGAGGCCTTTTTCTCCAGCACATCATATCGGTCCTCAAGTTCAAAGCGTTTTGCCAGTTCATCATAGGCTTCTCTCAGTGCAAGGCTTCCTGATATCTCAGATGGCCTGTCAAATAATTTAATTGCGGCGGCACTTTCGTATTCAAATCGGATTATATGAGCCATTGTTTTTGTTGATTTTCTCGTGCCTCTATTTAAAGTGCCTGCTTGAAGCTTATTAATGAAGCTCTCGGCTTCATCCAGCAGCAGATTGATATTGGCTTCCTCTTTTGAGAGAGCCGATGATTTTGCAAGTACAACTGCTGTGATATAGGAGAGGGTCTGAACCATCCGGGGCTCCGAAACTTCCTGAACCTGCTGAATCTCCTGTACTTCCATGTCGTAGCTTTCAGTGTATCTTGCAAGCATTTTATAATCGAGTTCGCCTATAATTAAGCGAATACTTTTTAGAAACTTTGTTGTTTCATCTGATTCGAAGTTTTCGAAGACAATACATCCATATGCAAAGATGTATACTTTTTTTGATGGCATATGTATCATATATATATTAGCCAACTGCTGCCCACCCAAAACAATGCAGTCTTCCCAGCTTTCAGGCGCAGTAAGTCCATATGCTGCAGCTATCTTTCTCAGATCCAGGGAGGGGGCAATTTTGTTAGACACAAAGCAAATCATCATCATTGACCAACCTCCTAACGCAACAAATCTGCAATCATCAAGACGACCTCTACCACAATCAGCAGCACAATGATCCATTCGACCACCATACCGCTGACAAAATGACTGACAGAGGAGAAGCCGCTAATGATATTATTCAGCATATCGGTTTTCTTTGTTAAAATGGTATACCTGTCGCTTAATTCAAAAAATTCGGACATTTTTTCATAGAAGATAGAGGCGTCACTATTAGTCCAGGTAATATCGGGTTTATCCAGAATCATAATGTAGTTGATAGTGTTATACTGATGCCTTGTTACCCTTGCGGTTGTCCTGGCAAGTGCCCGATTGCTCAGCCTCAACTTTCCGCGTTCCAGGCGGTCTATCATTGCCTCAAGCCTGTCAAGGATTTTTCCGAGTTCATATTCGCTCTTTTCCATAGCGACTGATTTAGCAATAGTAATTGCAACCAGTTCGGTGTAAAACATTTCATACTGAGGTACGATAGCATGGGTATCGCTGATTTCCGGCATATCCACCTGGCCGACCCGAATTTCATAATCGTCTGTGTATTGCTTCCATTTGTTCAGATCGATTTCTGGTTCGTAGCCCTTGAGGTATTTGAGCAAAGATGGCATATCACTTTCGGCTACATTTACTAACACGATGCTTCCAAATGAGAATATGTAAACCTTACTGTCTGCCTCAAATTTTCGTTCCAGAATCCTTTCCAGAAGGCCCTGTTGCAGGACCAACGGTTCTTCCCATGTATATTTTTTTGGGATGCCGCAGCTGACGGCTATTTTATTCAGGTCAATCTCATTCAAAACTGCATACGCTTTTAGCTGGAAATTGTCCATAAATGTTTCACCTCTATTGTAAAGGTATCCAGAAATATGGTAATGTAAACATGAAAAAATAAATATACTTTATATTATGAGGACAGCAGGGGAGAGATGAATGTGAAAGTTCGCAAGGCAGTAATTCCTGCCGCCGGCCTGGGTACGAGGTTTTTACCAGCAACAAAAGCCCAGCCGAAGGAAATGCTTCCGATCGTGGATAAGCCAACAATACAATATATTATCGAGGAAGCTATCGCATCCGGTATCGAGGACATACTTATTGTAACGGGACGCGGGAAAAGGGCGATTGAGGATCATTTTGACAAGTCTTATGAACTGGAGGATATTCTGAAAAGAAAAGGCGAGGATGAACTGCTTGCGCTTGTGCAGAGCATTTCGAACCTGGCTAATGTTAATTATATTAGGCAGAAGGAGCCCAAGGGACTGGGACATGCCATTCACTGTGCCCGGTCATTTATCGATAATGAGCCCTTTGCCGTGCTTCTTGGGGATGATATAGTCGATTCTGAAGAACCGTGTCTGAAACAGATGATGGAGGTTTACGACAAATACAATACCACAGTTTTAGGCGTTCAGCGGGTTGCACAGGAGGATGTCTCCAAGTATGGAATCATCAAGTGTAGAGAATTATCGCAGCGCATATTCCAGGTTGAAGATATGGTGGAAAAACCTGATCAAGATAAGGCGCCTTCCAATGTAGCCATCCTCGGGAGATATATTATTACACCCGGTATTTTCTCGTGTCTTGAGAATGTTGTTCCGGGAAAAGGAGGGGAAATACAGCTGACAGATGCGTTAAGGATGATGCTTTCATCAGGGCCTATGGTTGCATATGATTTTGTTGGTAAACGTTACGATGTCGGGAACAAACTCGGCTTTCTGGAGGCTACAGTAGAGTTTGCACTGATGCGGGAGGATCTCAAAGATGAATTCTCCTCATACCTTAAGGAAAAGGCCAAGTTGTTGTAGGAAGCAGCCGCTCGTGGAAAGTAATCGCTTACTGAATATAATTGTACATATAATGCTAATAATACCTGTAAAGAGATTTACAGGTATTATTTATGAGAAAACGAAAAAGTATTCTGAAACCGCTGGCAGTTATTTTTGTGGCCATGTTCCTATTAAATATGGCTGTGATGCGCATATGTTTTAACATCAATGTTATAGGAGCCATGACGTCGCAGGAACTAATGCATGCAGATATGGTACGGTCTTTGTTGTTGGCAGCAATAAATGAAGCAGATGGAAAAACTGAAGCAGGCCATATTACATCTGCATTCGGAAGTCCGAATAGCGCGCCTGTGGGTCAGGATAATGCGTCTATGAGCTCGGATGCTACATCAGCAGGTCAGGATACCATACCCACAAGCACTGATACCGAAGCCTCACTTTATGCTATTTCTCCCGGAACGGTTGCGGCTTTACAGCATTTGAGCCTTACAGACAAGTTTGTGGCACTGTCCATTCTGTCTAAAATGGGTCAGGATGAAATCAACCGCATATCCGAGATATCAAAGGACGGAATCACCTTCGATGAATATGAGGAACTGAGAGTACTGGCAGAAAACCGCCTTAAGCCATCAGATATGGAAGCGCTGAAGGAAATACTAAACAAAAATCAAGGGCTCTTCGCCCAAAATTCGGGTGAATGAGCCCTGAAGAAAAGGCGATTCTTTCCTCAACCAATCTCGCGGATCACATACTCCTTAGATCCAAGGCCCAGCTTCTCCAACTCATCTAGTTGGACAAAAGGACTCTTGCCATGGAGTCTTTCAAACAGATGGCCGTGATCTCCCATCTGATGGTTTTTAGGCACACCTGTGGGAATTAAGTTCTCCATTTTGATGGCATCCAGACAGGCTTTTTCAATTGCGACGATATCTTTTGAGGCCATTATGCCTATATCGGGAACCAGTGATGGAGTAGTCAGACCCCAGCAGTCGCATAAGGCTGTTATGTTGATCAAGAAGTTAATGTAAAAGACATGACCGGGTTTAAAGCCCTTCAGAACTTCATTTGTACACAGTGCCATTCCCTTTTGAAAATCTTCATACTTATTTGTCTGCATTTTCATGGCCGATACCGGGCAAACCTTTACACAGTGTTGACAAAGCGTGCAATGATGGTAATTCACACTGTATTTACCCTCGCCATTGAAGCTGTTGGCAAAATGGTTACAGCTGCTGACGCATAGTTCACAATGAGTGCAGGTGTTCTCATCCCACTCAATGCCGCCCTCAAGGCCATGTAACTGTTGCCTTGTCCGGTCTGTGACACAGCCCATTGCGATATTTTTACAGGCTCCACCATAACCACACACGCCATGACCCTTAACATGTGACAGATCTATCATGACATCTGCATCTTGGATGTTACCTGCTACATCTACATTTTTGAAGGTCTTAAAGTCTACAGATTTTTCATAGTAATATCTCCCGGTAACGCCGCAGATTCCGACTATCGGACAGCCAAGATATTCCTCGGTGTAACCCCGGGGCTTTGCCTCTGAAATGATTTGGTCTGTTATGTAAACTTTTGCACCATAGCCTTTCAGCTTATCAACTAATATTTTTACAAAAAGCGGAGGTATAGTCGAATAGCCGATATACCTTCCAAGATGCATTTTAATAGCTGTCCATTTGCCGTTTACCACCTTGCCCAGATCCATTTGATCTATCAGACGTCCAAATTTAGCAGGCAGTGTTAGTTCTGAGTCATATTTCTCGAATTCTACTGATGAAAATAGTATCTCTGATGGCATAATATCCTCCTCTTTTTAAGTGATTTCTCAATAAAGCTAGTAACCTTAGTAATCCTTGTAATTCTAGCAACTATTCAATAATCCCAAAGTATCAACAAAGCTTCAATAATCCCTCAGCAATATGATAAAGGTGAAAAGTCACCCTTTCACCTTCATCTATTAGATGCTATTATATTATCCCTTTTTCAACGGAAATTATCAAGAGTTTATTGGCTTATATACATATGTTACTGCATTCCCCTTGACGGTTACCAATACATACTGGGCAGCCTTGTCTTTGCCCGGTGCCAGGCCTTCAACGTCATATCCGGCGGTCTCAAAGTATTTAACGCCTTTTTCCATTGTACACTCATTTTTCTTTCCGTTATAGAATACCGAGACATTACGGAGCGTATCCAGTCTATAATCTGAAATCGTCTCCTTGAATAGAGCCAGCTCCAGATTATCAGTAAATGTATCAGGGGAGTTTTCCATGAAGATGAAGACATTTTTACCTGTAAAGGAATTCAAATCATTTATGAATTGATTCCATTGTGTAGATTCGCTTAACCTAAGGCCTTTTTTACTTGTATTGAGCCTAATGAATCTACTGTTCTTCAAGTCTGTAACAGAGTACTTATTATCTGCTGCCTTTGTGCTCTTCAGATCCACGGTATGGGTAGCGACAGACGGAGTTTTAAGTATAAGACTTGTCACTGATTCATGGGAACCATTGCCTACAACAGCGCCGAGCTGCAGATATTTGGTTACCTTATTGCCGAACAGTTTCACCAGATTCTTCTCAGTGTCGCTTTCAGGTGCGCGGGACTGACCCATGACGCCGAATCGGAAGGTCTCGTCCGTGACCTTGTTTATCTTCACTTCTATATTAGCTTCATCAACGAATTTTGTGTTTTCCGGTATTTTTAATTCCTCAGCAGAGGGATAGCCATTCCCTGTAAGAGTCAAGTCGTCAAAGTAGAGATAGCCTGCATCAGCAAGATGTTCACCTGCAACAGGGTTGACCAGAGCCTGATAGATACGGACCAATTTTGCCGGCATCTTGATATTTTCGACTGATGTCTCCAAATATTTCCACCCAGTCCAATCCATTGTTTTACTCAGATCCACCACCTGCTTTTTACCGTTTGCATCAATTATCTCAGCACGAAGCCAACCCGAATTTTCATGATCGTTATATACTTGCAGTCCTACTCTGGTAATACCCTCATTTAGTACGTATCCGCCATCCTTCAGGACCATATATGCAGCGCGGGTTACTTCAGTATTTGTGGTAAAATCATAATACAATTCACCGGACGATTTACCGGAAATCTTCTGTTTCTTAGACAGGGTGTAGCTTCCTGCGATTGTTTCGGGATATGACTGGAATGAACCATTTTCCTCCTCAAACTTATCAACTACTGTAACGGTAGGAGCTGATACAGATACCCGGCAATAAGCGTGCGTATCACCGAAGGAAGCATCTATATAGCCCGCTCCGCGTGTTGTTGCAGTAAAGATGCCATCCTTGAAGGTTCCAATTTTGCTGCTGACCTTCCACGTCAGATCTGAAAGCTCCATTGTTGCAGTATATCCTCTTGGATTGACACCTTTCACTGAAAATGTTTGTGTCTTCCCGATCGATAACTTAATGCTGTCGCTGCTGAGCTTGATTACTGCAGGTTTGGACAGAACGCTGATGTTTATAGAGCCTGTCACTTTACCTACTGAAGCTGTAACCTTACCCTCTCCAAAAGTGCTGGGCTTGAAAACATTCCCATTGAAAGTACCCTTTACTCCTGAAACAGACCATTTTATGGAGGCGAGATCTATATCGATTGGGTTGTTATATTTATCATACCCTTTTACAGTAAATGCTCTAGTCGCATTGGTAAAAATATACCGGTCTGTGGTCTCAACAATAATTCCAGCCAGAGGAGCCTTCGGAGCGGACGTAAATACTCCGATTCCTACTGCTACATTCCTTGTGCTTCCGTCGGAGGGCTTGTTCAAGACTTTGACGGTTTTGTTACCTAAAGGCCTTGCTACCATGGTCGTGGAACCACCGCCATCCATATTGATGGCGTTGTAGGCGCCTATGCTCTTCATAAACAGCGCCATATCCTTCTGAGTAAGTCCGATACTTGCGTTTTGCCTTCCGTCGACAGTAACAAGGTAAAGCGTTTTACCATCCTTTGAGCTTCCAACAGCTGTCTTAGGGCTCTTGATCATGACATCGGAGGCTGTAAATGAAAAGGTTTCCGGAACGACGCCATCCTTCACCAGCATGGAGCTGCCGGAGAAAGACATTTTTAGGTTGGTCCAGTCCGGTGTGGTGCTTATATTCAAGGTGACATCATCGCCCAGAGCAAAGGTATGCTGAAGCAGTTTTGCTCCCTCTGCGCGGGTCACTACGACAAATCCATTTTCAGGAATAGCTGCAGCCGGCTGGGCATCAAGAAATTGCGTGACGACACCGTTTTCTACAACCATCTGGAAAATATCAGGCATGGCTTCCGATGCTCCGATTGCCGTTTTACCCCATTTGCGATCAAATACATTGATCTTATTGTAATAATTTTTATTACCTACGTTATACTGCTCTAAATCTACCTTTGCTCCTGATTTCGAAGACAGGCTCATATCCACCTTCATGTAATCCATCATCACTTCATCGAGGTCGTTGATTGAGAAAGAGGCCATCGCATCGCTGTAGCGGTTGAAGCCCCTGAATGAGCAAAGAATGTCAGATGATTGAACAATAGCTCCGACAGGAAATCCGTTACCGCTTCCACTTGAGGTAAAGAAGCTGGTATTCACAGCGGCTACTGCATTTCTTTGCTCGGCGAGCTTTTTCGTCGATGCAGTCTTTCCCACGGACTCTGTATTGGTGAGTGTGTCCACGCTGATATATTTGTTTGATAGATCTACTGTTGCCACATGAAAGTTATACCAACCGTCGGTTGTAAACCTGATAATATTCTCATGTGTCACGCCTTGCGTTATGATTTGCTTATCGGTCTTCTGGTAAATCACGTTTGCTTCAGCTGCATATGTATTCACTGCTGTAAATGGTACCAGTAGGATTGTGGCAGTTATGAGGGTGGCTAAACACTTGTTTTTTCCTTTGTTTTTTAACATTCTGACCTCCGTTATTCGTGCCAGCCATCAAGTCCGGATCGTTTGATGGCGCCGAATATATTGTTTTTTATTTCCCTGTTGTCGACCGAAAGATCACGGAGAAGCTCTTTAATAAACTGACGCTTTGTGTGACCGTTGGCTGTACAGGGATTTTGTATGATCTGCAGGTTCCGGTCCTTTATGAATGTTCTTATTTGTTTCTCTTCGACGTATATTAGTGGTCGAATTACTGTGATTGCTTTTCTGTCCAGAAAAGTTACCGGAGAAAAGGAATGGATCCGGCCTTCGTAAAATGTACTTAACAGCAGTGTTTCCAGAACATCATCACGGTTGTGGGCGAGAGCGACCTTGTTGCAGCCAAGCCTCACAGCGGTACTGTTCAGGGCACCCCGCCTGAGATTGGCGCACAGCGAGCAGGGATTTTTCTCCTGTCTGCCCTCAAATACAATTTTTCCTATTGCGGTTTCTTCTATAATATATTCTACGCCAATCTCTTCGCAAAGTTTTATTACAGGGCTGAAATCCGGTTCGCCAATACCCATTGTCAGCGTAACTGCTTTCATATCAAACTTAAGCGGGTAAAAGTCCATTAATTTTCTCAATGCAACCAATAGGGTGAGAGAATCCTTCCCGCCTGATACTCCGACTGCTATCCGGTCACCTTCTTGAATCATGTCATAGTCCTGGATAGCTTTTCTTGTTTGTCCCAAAATTCTTTTGATATGTAGCACGTTCAAGCCCTGCCTGTACTCTGCCTAATTTAGGTATAACAGGGGATATAAACCCCCTCTTCTATTATAGGATAGCGGGGTAGAGGTAGCAAGTTACCTTTATATTACACAATTCTTTATAATAGTTAAATTTTTGGCTCTTGCCGCAGCGAGCTGGTTAAGCAGGAGCAATCCGCCTAACCGCCTGTGGCTGCTCAAATTCGCAGGTCTAGGCTGCCTAACTGCCTGTTGCTGCTCAAATTAGTAAGTTTAGGGTTTAATAATGTAACACAACTCGTGATTACGTAAGCCGATCGTGTAAGATACTATAAAAGATACTTTATTTTCCATAAAATATTATCCCATCAATTGCAAATTTGAGCATCACAGTGTATTACCATATACTAATTGAACTATTGCTCAATAACGGATTCAATATCTTAATTTGCAAAACCTATTAGTCCAGCATTCGTTTTTAACGCAAGGAGTAAAAGTGCCCTATATTAATGTATTGCGTTTTGCAAAGCGAAAGCACATGGGCAAGTCGAAACTTGCATAAATACCTCTGAAAATTAAATTATGAAGTATTTTTGCTCAGACAATCGTCTTGCTTATCCTCGATCTGACTATATATCTAAACTTCATTCCGCTAAAAAATCTTTATATTGTATAATAGCTCTTTATAATACCTGTGTCCTAACTGCAACCTATAAACAGCTTGACGCTATCTATTGCTTATAGGCGAGGATAGTTTAAATTTTTGGCACTTGCCATAAGGAGAAAAAGTGTTTATAATGTAAAAGCACGAGTTAAACTATTCGTAGCAACAATATAATACTATTTCGGGGTGTAGCGCAGCTGGTAGCGCGCTTGGTTTGGGACCAAGATGCCGCAGGTTCAAATCCTGTCACTCCGACCAAAAAAACCGAACTTCGGGTACATCACGAAGTTCGGTTTTTTAATTCTTGCGACAGGATTTGGACCTGAGAAGGCACGAGCCGTAAATAAAATGTGCTAGTAGCACATTTTTAGGCGAGTGTGCCGAGACTTAAGTCGAGGCGGCAGTATGCGAGCTTCTTAAGGAACATAAGAAGCGAAGCAGACGGTCAAATCCTGTCACTCCGACCAAAAAAACCGAACTTCGGGTACATCACGAAGTTCGGTTTTTTAATTCTTGCGACAGGATTTGAACAAGGGGACATTCCTTGGAAATGGTATTTGGAAGGTGTGTCCCCATACCTTACAATGGGCACGAGCCGTGAATAAAATGTGCTAAATGTTTAAATTGCACCAAAATGTGCAAAAATGCCAGTTTTGGGCACATATTTGTTCGATTTTCGGTCATTTAGCTCGATAATGCAGCCAAATCTTGTATTATGTGAACCTTTTATATAAAAAATACAAACTTTGCTTAAATTTCTGCCCAAAAGTGGGAATTTTGCTCATAATAATGAAAACAAAGGTTTTTATCTGCCGGTGGGTTTCTTTTCGCCCGAAAAGGCATCAGTACCCGTAATAAGCTTGCATACAGCCACTTGCTCACAGCTAAGCTTCGTATCCGTCCCATCCTTTCGATAAGCGGCAATAACATCATGCATTACTGAAAACTCTTTCTTTCCAAGCTGGTATTTACGCAATACAAGTAACATTGCGATCAGGAACAAAATTGGCACGATGCAAAACAACAGTTTTATCCCTATAGTGGTAAGCGGCTCAATATTACCTGCACGTACTGCATTTTCACTGTAGTGAAAAACGTCCAGCATAATACCCGTGATTCCGACCATGATGCCTCCGGAGAGTTTGCGTAAAAATGTAGATACACCAGAGTAAAGACCTTCCCTGCGTTTCCCTGTAATAAGTTCATCGACATCGGTAATATCCGGAAGGATAGACCATGAGACCAGATTGCAGCCCGCCGCTCCGACACCTATTAATGCACAAACAGGAATGATAACAATATCCGGCGTTTCAGGTGTGAATGTAAAGATAAGAATACAAGCAGCGATCCAAACTGAGGCCGCAATTATTCCCGGAATTTTCTTGCCGTATCTTTGAGCAACTTTGGAAAACAAGATTATGAAAAGGAGCTGTACAACCAAAATCGAACCCATCGCAATTGTATAGAGGCTGTCTTTTTGCAGCGTTACACTTAGGTAGAACACCGCAATGGCCATCGTTATGTCAATAGCCATCTGTGAAAATATAAAAATCAGTGCATATAGCCGGAATGACCGGTTTTTGAATACGGAGTACCATTCCTTGAAAGTAAAACCCGCTTTTGTCATACCCGCAGTATTTTCCCAGGTGCCGAAAAACACGGCAAACCAGCATAAACCAAAAATAGCGCCGAATATCAGTGCCATAACCAGATAGCCTGCCTGCGGGGTTTTAAATGAACCTGTGACTATATTTGGTACAATTCCGCAAACGATCGCCGAACCAGCTGAAAAACTAAGCCGCATTGCTGTAAAAGCACTACGCTTGTTATAATCGCTCGTCATATCTGCAAGTAAAGCGTTGTATGGAACCATAACCATTGTAAATGCAGAGGAAAACAGTATGAACGCTATCGTATAATACAAAATTTTTAAAGCTTCGTTTGTGATACCAAAGCAATACCAGAGCATGACCCATGACAGGAAAACGGGGACTGTACCAATAAGAAAAAAGTAGCGACGTCTTCCAAATCTGGATTTATTCCTGTCAGAAAGAATGCCCATAAAAGGGTCGGTAACAGCATCCCACGCCTTCCCGATAAAGATGATAGTGCCTGCCCATACACCTGAAAGCCCTTCAACTTTAGTTAAGAAAGCAAGGAGCAGCAGACCTACAATCAGAAATGAGCCTCCTCCGTAGATGTCCCCGCATGCGTATGAAATTTTTCCTACTATATTATCATGTTCTTTCATATAAAATCACCCTTCAATAATAATTGTCTCTTATCTGCCTGACTGCCATTACCCACTTCATCATCTGTCTCCTGTCTTCAAGCACAAACCTGTTTATATCTTCGTGGGTAGCTACTTCTATATACTTGTTGGCCGCATATGGTATCATAGGAATATTCTTCATAGGTAGTATTAGCTGTGAGTTTTCACCCTTGATTGTGCCAACATAAGTAATTGCTTCTCTTGTAAGCCGTAAAACGCCATGACCCTGATGCTGGTACCCGTATTTTCCAGGTTCTGCGAAAAGAAGCTCCGTATTTGCAGATAGTTCGAAGTCCGGCTTTTCAATTTCCTTTTCAAGGCACGACTTTTGGTAATCGTACCAGTTGTCTATTCCGTCATAGAAAAGACCCCCGGGAGTATCAGGTTCAAAAAGAAGGTACTTGTTCATTCTGACAGTGTTCCCGCAAGATTCGCAAAACAAGAGGTCTTTGGAAGACCGCAGAGAGAATTCGCTCTCACATTTCGGGCATTTGTACAATACATATTCCACACCTTCAGCTGGCTTTTTACTCCTGAAAGGTATCATGTTTTCCCTTTGCCACTTGTAATCATCAAATTCAATCGAGCTTGTTATGCGATGGTAAATCTCTTCAAGAGACATTTCATTAATTTCGTTGATTGTAAGGATCGGCTTAACTGTTGTCTCCAATTGCCCGGGGCGGGCTTTTTCTGACCATCTGGGTCGGGTCAGGTAACCCCCGTTTGTTTTCACCGCGACTACGGGCACATTCAGCAATTTTATAAGTTTTGCAATTCCGGGAACAGCAAACCCTCCCGGCCTTCCATCATTTGATAAACAGCCATGCGGGAAAAGAGCTACCACTCTGCCTTTGTCTATACAATATTTCATTTTTCTTATTGAAATAAGATCACTTGTAAACTGACGTCTTGGAATGACACCCATAAACTTAAAGACTTTTCCCATTAACCTGTCACGAAAAAAATTATAAGCCCCCACAAAGTTCATACGTACTGGGAACATGCTTATGCTGCATATCATGTAGTCAAGCCAGCAACTGTGGCCGGCTATAACCAAATATGGCGGAGAAATATTTGTCATGGCAGACTTATCGACTCTATGGTGATAGAAAAGATGATAATATAGCTTGAAAATAGAAGCGGCAACATAATATAAAACTATGTTTGGCTTCTTAGTCTCTCCAATAGTCTTTTTTCGTATCATATAGCCCTCGATATAATAAAAGTTATTTCACTTATTGTATAACATAAATATGTATTTGAAAACATACTTTCGTACCGTGCATTAACAACCAATACATCTGAGGTATTCCAGGTTTAGCTTTGTGCTATTTCAATTTTTGCGATAAAATAGTGTTGAGGTTGAAACAGTTCATTGATTTGTTATCGCGGCGGAAAGAGGATAGGGTCTATGGTTGAACTTCTAATAATGGCAGATGATTTTACCGGGGCTCTGGATGCGGGAGTTCAGCTTGCAAAGAAAGGCATAAAAACTCTTGTGACTTTTTATACAGGTCTAGATGCACCTGTCCCGGAAGGAGTACAGGTAATATCTGTGGATCTTGAGACGCGGCATATGTCTCCTTCAAAGGCATATGACAGAGTTTCGAGTGCGGCGGCTTTTGCGAAAGAGCATGGGATTGAGCGAATATATAAAAAAATTGATTCAACTTTACGGGGAAATATCGGTGCTGAGCTATCAGCACTCATTGACGCATTCAATGGCAGGCCGATTGCTTTAGTACCGGCTTATCCAACCGCCGGGCGGACGACAAGAGGCGGGTATCAGCTTGTTGACGGAGTTAATCTGGACAAAACGCAATTTGCTTTTGACATTTTAAACCCTGTGACAGACAGCTACATACCCCATATCATATCCGCTAATTGCGACAAGAGGGTTGTATTGGCAAATACTGAATCGGTTATGGCTGAGGACATGAATACGATATATGTATTGGATGCCGAGACAGAGGCTCAGCTCGCAGAAATCGGCAAGTGCCTAAGAATAAATGGCTTTTCAGGTCTGCTGAGCGGCTGTGCCGGATTTGCCGAATATCTGCCTGAGCTCTTTGCCATAAGGCCGGAGTCAGTGGATAGCAAAGTAGTAACGGAGAAAGGAAATATACTTATCGTTAGCGGCAGTGTAAATCGTGTGTCAACCGAACAGTGTGAACATGCTTTTAAGCAGGGAGTGCCAGGAGTGATGTTCACGTCGAGGCAAAAGACGCAAAATGGATACTGGGATTCACAGGAAGGTGATAATGATATTGCGGATTACGCAAGACAGTGTAAAAGCGCCGGAGCTTTTGTAATAGGCTGTGGTACGAATGAAGTACAATCCTATGATCCTGCGCTGCCGTCTGATATAACAGGAGAATTTGTTGCAGGACAGATTTCGAGGGTAGTTGAAAAACTTGTGAGTAAGGTCAATATCAGCGTACTTGTTATTTTTGGAGGAGATACAGCCGCCGCAATCATGAACAGGCTTGGCGTATCAGAAATAATACCGGTTAAAGAGCTGATGCCGGGAATCGTTCTTTCCAGATTTTCTGTTAGTTCAAAGCAAATGTGCCTGGTGACAAAGGCAGGAGGGTTTGGCTCGCCAGATACGATTGTGAAGATCATCAAGCACGTGGATGCTGTTATGAATGCGACTGATGATGGACTGATAAATAAATAATAAACCAAAGGGTGGTGAGATAGATGTCGATTGGGATTACAATGGGCGACCCTAATGGGGTAGGTCCTGAAATAATACTAAAGGCCTACGGGGATAATCAGTTGCCGGAGGACAGTTTTGTAATTGGTGATTTGTCGGCGCTTCAATTATGCTGTGATACGTTAGGCTTCAAAGTGAATTTTAACGTTTCGCGGAATATGCCGGAAATAGCCGCAGGCGCACTGAATGTGCTTGATATGGGATTGCTGGACAGGGGAGATATAACTCCAGGCGTAATTAGCGAAAAAGCAGGGCGTGCATCTTATGAGTATGTTGTCCTGGCTGTGCGTCTTGCTCTAGAAGGAAAAATCAGTGCAATGGTGACATTGCCTGTAAACAAAGAGGCTGTTAGCATTTCTCACCCGGGATTTACCGGGCATACTGAACTGATTGCCGGTATATGCAATCAAAAAGACTATACAATGATGCTGTCGTCCGAGAAGCTTTCGGTTACCCATGTAACTACACACGTGTCAATGGTTGAGGCGATAGAGCTGATAAAATGCGAAAGAGTCTATAAGGTGATCAAGCTGACCAATGAAGCACTGGCTTCCTATACAGACTCACCGAGAATAGCGGTTGCAGGCTTTAATGCCCATGCCGGAGAACACGGGCTTTTCGGCTCCGAAGAAGTGAATGAAATCATGCCGGCTGTTGACAAGGCAAGGGGTGAAGGCATTAACATTACAGGCCCCGTCCCTCCGGACACGGTTTTTTTAAGAGCCAGCCGCGGAGAGTTTGACGCAGTGGTTTGCATGTATCATGATCAGGGTCATATTCCCATGAAGCTTCTGGATTTTGAGGGTGGAGTAAATATTACGCTGGGACTGCCGATTGTAAGAACTTCTGTGGATCATGGCACTGCGTTTGATATAGCCTATAAAGGAAAGGCCTCAACTAAAAGCCTTATAAGTGCAATACGCTTTGCCTTGAAAATGACCGGTGCTAAAAAAAGTCCATAGCTTTGGTGACAAAGACATCGACAGAAAACCCCTCCGAAGTGGAGGGGTTTTGGTATGGGTAGGATTACCACATCTTTCCGTAAGCCGGACTATAATTAAACCCTCGGCTCCACATATATGTATTGAAAGTCATTTGCTGTATATTCATCATTGCATTGTGTGCTGCCATGCTCATCGGCTTATTGGAATTATTACTGTCATTTGTTGTCTGGGTCTCCGGCGTAAGCTTAACAAGGTTACTTCTGACATCATCTTGTTCGCTTTCTGAACCATTGTTCACCAATGTCCTAAGACAGAACCATATACCCGGGGATGTGGCAATTTGTTGCTGTTCCTCATTTGTATATGTTGTCCAGCTATCTTGGACTTGATTTTTTATATCATTTACATAATCTGAGGAAATTTGTTCCGGCGTTGCTTCGGGATTTTTTCGTAGCAACCTGGAATAGGCGATAAC
>JAEYRF010000030.1 GCA_023409615.1 Bacillota bacterium
GTTCTTCTTTAGCATCGGGTGATTGCGTGAAGATATAATCTTGCACCGTTCTATAGCCGAATACTATAAGAATCATTTTCTGTATATATTTATTAAAATCCTGCAGAACCTCCAAATATTCCGAAATGCCCTTTATATAGGCCGGAATAATCCTGCGGAAATACTCATGCAAGTTTTCGGTTTCAGTATCATCGTAGATAAGGCTTGCTATATCTTCACCTAAATATCCAAATCCGGCGCAGTCCCAATCAATCAGGCGTATTCTCCCGTCCGACAGGAATATATTTTCTATCCAGAAATCCCGGTGACACAACACAACAGGCAGACGCTTTAAAGAATTGAATATAGCATCTCTATTATCGTCAATATCAAAAAGCATTTGCTTCAAATATTCCGGGATGTCGCATCTCACGGAGCGAAGGCAGCCATATTCAAACGATTTGCCGCTATATAGCTGTATTTCGCCATTTTTGAGCATTTGCTTTAGGAATCCCGGCAATCGGCATTGATCGGAGATAAGAAATTCATATGAAAACGTCTGCGTATGCCATTGTTCATAATTTTTTCTGAGCGCGTCAGGTTCGCTCAAAAAATTCGTGTTTCTTAACATTTCCTTCTGCTTGTAAATTTTGCCTTGAAAACGTCCTAACTCTGTTGCTGCAAGTTCGAGCGTTTCAATTTCTAACCTATCACCTGATATACCGTCTATGTACTCAATCCATAAGTGTATTTCTTCATCGTTCATCTCCGCGTGATAATACTCAGGCCAACGTAACAAATCGGCGAAAACCTTCCCGAAGTCTGAGGTGTATAAGTCGTATTCCCTGCGCCATGAATCCGGATCGCCGGGGCGTTCCCATTTCTTCTGGATTTTTAAAACAACTTTATAAGGCAATTTCTTGCCTTCAATAGTTTCAGCCATGCCAGTAACAAGCCGCACATCGCCCAGTGTTCCCCCCTGTAGCTGTTTGGTCTGGCAGCTTGCGCGGATTATATCTACACTGAGCATTTTACTTAAAACATGCGAGAGCGTTTCAGATTTAATTTGAATTTTTTCAGCATGCATAAAATAAACCTCCATTTTTCTTCATTTACTTGCTCCATTTAGCAAGTTATGTTCTGCACAGCTTTCAGGTAAAGCTCTCCTCGCAAGCTGTATGTCGGCAACCTGCTTTTTTATTCTGCTTTTGTAATTTCGCAATGTCTTTATGCCACTGCTGTTTTTCATGCATATACCCCGCTTTATCGTCGGAAAATTTTGCTTCTTGTTTCAGCTGTAGATATCTCTCCCAGCGCTCACGCGAAAGCTCGCCACCCACAATTGCCGCCCTGACTGCGCAGCCCGGCTCGGTCTGATGGCGACAGTCGCTGAACTTACACCTTCCAAGATATTTTTCCACATCGCCAAACGCTTCTTCAAGACCCTTGCTGACATCCCACATTCCAAGCTCACGCATTCCCGGCGTATCGATAATCATAACACCGCTATTAAGCATAATTAATTGGCGGTGAGTGGTAGTATGGCGGCCTTTTGAATCATCCTCACGGATTTCGTTTACCGTCATAATTTCTTCGCCAGCAAGTACATTGACAAGACTTGACTTTCCTACACCCGACGAACCAAGAAAAACTATTGTTTTACGTGGTTTAAGATATTCAGAAAGTCTATCAATGCCATACCCTGTCCTTGCACTAACAGCATAAACGCCGACATCAGCTGCTATCTTTACTACGGTCCGGACTTTTTCAGCAAAATCGTCCGCTAAATCTGCTTTAGTTAGCACAACAACGGGAATTGCACCGCTTTGCCATGCTAGGGTGAGATAACGCTCAATTCTTTTAATATTGAAATCGCAGTTGAGCGATGCCATAATAAACACATAGTCAAAATTGGAAGCAACAACTTGCTCTTTTACCGTTTTAACATAGCCAGCCGCATGGCCTGAGAAATCATTACGCGCAAACTTTGACTTGCGCTCTAATGTCTTTATTATTTGGCTGTCACCGCTGTGATTATATTGAATCAGCACAAAATCCCCGGCTGTGGGAAAGCTTTCGCTGCCTTCTCCGAAATATATGCTTGCTTTTAATCTTCCAAAAGTCTGACCGTATTCACAGATGATTTCATAACGCTCCTTATGCACCGCTGTAATACGTGCGGGAGTGCCACTCACATCTTCTGGTATCATTGTTGGAATAAATCCGTAATCTGCTAAATTCAGCTTTCCATTATTATTTTATACATCTATTCGAATCCATCCTTTACTAATTTCCATTCTAAAATATTTGCTTCTGTAACCTGAAAAAGCATATAAAAAACCCGCAGGTAACGACCACCTGCGGACACTTTTATTATATGAGCGATTCTAGAAATCGTCAACGGAGATTTTAGTTTATAGTTGTTTTATCCTCTATATGATCTAAGCTCAAAGTATTGGGTGGTGGAATTTGGTATACATTTAATGCTATAATGGGTTAAAGTTTTATGGAGAATTTTAGGGAGAAATACTATGTGTCAAAAAAAGCACCTCCAAGGCAAAGATACTCCCCTTAGACTTATTGGCAGAATTAGGGGAGTGTGGTTATGAAAAAGATTTTACTTATAATAGGAATCATTGGTGTATTAGTACTTGCTGCGATCCTAATAAAGACACTCAATACAGATCGGTTCAGTATGACTGAGAATCTAAAGGTGGAAAGCGATGCTTTTGAAAATGGCGGTAAGATTCCGATAAAGCATACCGGAAAGGGAGCTGATGTATCTCCTGCGTTGATGCTGGATGGTGTTTCCAGCGATGCCGTATCAATGGTCGTAATTATGGATGACTTGGATTTTCCCCTTGGCACATATAATCACTGGGTTATGTGGAATATACCGTCTAGCTTTAGTGTAATACCCGAGGCTGTTCCAAAGGAACCGATAGTCTCATCACTGGGAAATGCCATACAAGGCAAGAGTAATTACGGTGGTAAACATTATTACAGAGGGCCCTTACCACCTTTTGGATCACACACATATGTTTTCAAGGTTTTTGTGCTGGACACCATGCTTGAGTTGGATAGTGACGCAGGAAAGCCCCAGGTAATGAAGGCAATGGACGGACACATACTTCAGTACGGGACACTCACCGGTGAATTTGGATAATAATTACATTATTCGACAGGTACTTTAATGTGCCTGAGTTAGTGTCCATCTTTTTTTTGCATCCAACGAAAAACTATTGTATTATATGTGCAGATATGCCATGCTTAGAGCTTATGTTAATGACAAGCTGAGATAGCTATTTATTAGCTGTCCAGGATTAGTTTTTGTCGAGAAATTGTATGCGCACAGCAGGAGGAAAAACTGGATGGTGTTTTCTAGTTTTATGTTTTTATTTGTGTTTTTACCTATATTATTCTTGGTTTACTTCGTTATTCCGGCTAAATACCGGGAAGCACGCAATGTCGTATTGCTGCTATTTAGCTTGATTTTCTATGCATATGGTGGAATTATGTTTCTTCCATTGATGATTATATCAATTATCATCAACTATTCTTTTGGATTATTAGTTTCGCCCAGGCTTAGTACTAACACGAGGAAACTGTCGCTGATCATTTCGGTTATATTGAATTTGGGCTTGCTTGGTTATTTTAAATATGCAGGCTTCTTTATAGAAAATCTAAACCAAATAGGACTACAGATTACAGCGCCAAACATTGTGTTACCTATAGGAATTTCATTTTTTACATTTCAAGGTATGAGTTATGTTATTGATGTGTATAGAGGAGATGCTGCCCCTAAACGAAATATTGCACATGTTGCTTTGTATATTTCGCTGTTTCCTCAATTGGTAGCCGGCCCCATTGTTCGATATACTACAATCGCAAATGAGATACATGTGAGAAATGAAAGTCTTGAAGCTTTTTCAAAAGGAGGTATACGCTTCTGCTTTGGATTTGCCAAGAAAATGATACTTGCAAATAGCTTAGGTGCTTTGGCAGACGCGGTATTTGCAGTATCAGTTCCCGACCTGACAGTAAGCCTTTCCTGGTTGGGCGCTATTGCATATATGGGGCAAATCTATTTTGACTTTTCAGCATATTCAGATATGGCAATTGGATTAGGTCATATGTTTGGATTTAACTTTTTGGAGAATTTTAATTATCCGTACATTTCGATAACAATCACTGAATTCTGGCGCCGTTGGCATATTAGTCTTTCCACATGGTTTCGTGACTATGTCTATATCCCTTTAGGCGGAAGTAAATGCAGCAAAAGAAGACTAGTCTTTAACATTTTAGTTGTTTGGGCTCTGACTGGCTTTTGGCATGGCGCAGCATGGAATTTTCTTGTGTGGGGGCTATATTATGCCATTATTTTACTTGGTGAAAAATTTATATGGAAACGTTTTGCCGACAATGGATCTACATTTTTACGTCGAATTTACGTTTTGCTCGTGATTATTATAGGCTGGGTATTTTTCCGCTCAGACTCATTAACATATTGCATAGGTATGATAAAGACAATGTTTGGCGGCGCTGTATTTTTGGATGGACGAACTGAATACTATCTTAAAATGTATGGCTTGGTACTACTTGTATCGATTATAGCATCATTGCCAATCAAGATTTGGTTAAGAGACTTTTTAGACAAACGAAGAGGCAATTGGCTGTTTAGTTTCATACAGACATGGGCTCCCGGCTGTATAGCGCTTACATTGCTGGTTTTCTCCTATATTAAGCTCTTAAGCTCCACGTTTAACCCATTTATCTACTTCAGATTTTAGGAGGCATACACATTGAAAACTGTTTCACATTTGTTTTTTACAATTGGTGTTATGGGAATTATACTAACAGTATCGCTTGTTACATTTAGTAAAAATAATCTTTCAGCCTCATTTTTTGAAAATCGAGTTCTTGAAGAAGCACCTGAGTTCAGCCAGGATAGACTTATCAGCGGCAAATATTTCGAGGGATGGGAGAATTGGCTCACAGACCACGCAGCAGGACGGGATACACTGCTGAAGATCAATACCTGGCTGGAATTGAACCTGTTACATAAGCCGGTTGTAAATAATGTTGTTGTCCAGGACAAGGTGTTGCTAGGATTTAATCAATACGGCAGATGGGACTTATCTTTCCTTGAGGAGAATTCAATAAATACTGCAAAGGATTTAAAGGATTTTTCGGACTATATCGAAACAATGGGTGGCAAATTTTATTATGTAGGAATACCTGAACAATATTCTTATTTTACAAATTTGTATCCGGATTATATGGAGAGTAGAGAGTGGGTTCTGGAGCCCATGCATAATTACTTCACGCAGGCAATGCGGAAGTATAGTGTTAAATACATAAATATGCGTGAAGTGTATGACACATTGAATAGACCTATGGAATACTATTCCCTTACAGATCATCACTACTCTTTTTATGGCGCTTTGGCCGCATATAAAGCCTTACTCAATACAATTAACGAAGACAACGATATGAACTTAAAGATTATGACAGATGATGATATGGAAATCAAAGAGCTACCCAATCCTTATCTCGGTTCCCGTAACCGTAAGCTATATGGACTGCGGCATATGGGAGAGCATGCCGCCTATGCTGTTCTCAATGATCCGATCCCCTTTTCGCGTTGGGATAATGGTGTGCAAACTAATGCGCCTGTATTTAAACTACCAAACAATGATAATAAGGTAGTTGACCATAGTATCTATATGGGAGAGGATTATGCAGAAACTATCATATGCACAAATCGTGAACAGCTGCCAAGTGCCCTTATATTTGGTGATTCATTCACTAATGCGATGGAAACCCTACTCTACACTGCGTTTAATGAAACACGCAGTATTGACATGAGACACTATACCGCAAAAACGCTCCGTGAATACGTCGCTGATTACCAACCTGATATAGTAATTTGCATCCGGGATGATACAGCGTTCTTTCTAGAAACAGGTAACGGAAATTTAGAGTGAATTTGGTAGCTTTTAATGGGCATATGTGTCATAATAGGAAAAGTATAATTATTATGCGAGTATCTATTGGAGGTATGTTATGTTTTGCAGTTATTGTGGAGGAAAACTGGAACATGAATCCAGATTCTGTAATCAATGTGGTCGGGATGTGCCTTCATCACAAACATCAATAGCCCAAGTTCAACCCCAGATACAAATACCAAGTTCACCTGTTCAGCAAACTCCATCCTCTGTTCAGAAACCAAAAGCCAAAAACACGAAGGGCAGGTACCTGCTGTTCGGTGTGTGCGGGACGACGATTGGTGCAATACTGATGGCCGTTATACTACTGCTAGCGGACGTATCCGGCATAGCGGGCGTGTTGGACAAAACGAGCGTATCAGATACAGCGGGCGCATCCGTCACAGCGAGCGTATTGGATAAAGCGAGCGTACCCTCCTTCGGTGGCGGAACCATTGAAGGCTCCGGTTTCGCAATGCCGGAAGATGCCGCTAAGGCGTATTTAATGGGTCTCAAGGCTAAGGACATGGGCGCCATGCTATCCACTTTTGCCATTGAGAGCTACGTAGATAACTACGACTTTGAAGTTCAGATTGAGAGGCTGATGTTGTACCAGTACAATGCGGAAATCCGTTTTCCTAATACCAACGATTATACACGCCAGATGAACATCGCATCTCGGACCAGTCAGATCGAAGGGCTGATCATATATCAATATATGACATTTAACACGCCGGAGGCGCTGAATAATAGTAAGTTTGTGACGATTGATCCGGGGACGACCTCGGATTTCGTGAAAAAATTTGAACGAGATACGGAAAATTACATATTCAAAGATTTGGAGATCACCGGCACACAGAATCCAGAAGACCTGTGTGATGTGTACTGGAATAAAAAGAACCAGGAGGCTATTGCAAATCATGCCAAAACCTTCGGCGCAGACATTGAGGACGTAGCCAACGTCGTCATCACGTTCGAGGCTGACGGAGACGATTGGATATTCTGCCCGCAACTGGTGAGGTACAACGATAAATGGTATATTCAGATGCTACAGGGGAACATAGCGAATATTATGGCATTTGAACATTACAATGGCGGCATCATAAGCATCAAATAGCCTGCATAATACCTTACAGTGATAGGAGGAGGTTTTGATGGTCTATTTGAGTGTAGTGTAAATATGGATATACAAATACTTTGGCGGTATGAAGGGGCTGAAATTATCATTACTTTGGATATTGGGCATCATTCTGTTGTGGACAAGCTTTAAAATTAGATTCTAAAGCATTGCACTTAGAATCATAAAACCCTATCTCCTACCTGTACTGCCTTCTAACAATAAACACTGCAACCCCTTTTATTAAGGCAATTGCACCTCATCATCTCGAGATTCATTGATTGGCTTCGTATTTCTACACCCACTTGCTGCCTTACTATAATTGGTACATCCATAGAATCTCTGACCCTCAGCCTTTCCTGGCTTGACAATCATGTATCCATCCTTACATGTCGGGCATTTAAAAATATCATGGGGATACTTTGCATCATTAGTCATGAAGTCACAGATTTCAGGATCATTAAGGCATATATATAATGAAATCCCATAATTCTTATTATTCTCGAATTTCATCGGCATTCCGCATATAGGGCATCTGGGCATTTTATTTTTGATATGGCCAAGGTTGATTTTATCATTATGCGGTATGCCGAAATCTTTGATCAATTCCACAACAAACCGTGAAGGTCTATTCTGAGGGGTAACCATGTAAACACGATTTTTTGTTCTCGTCAATGCAACATAGAATAAACGGCGTTCTTCAGCATAATCAATGATATTATCCTTATATGTCACCAGCTTCATTATCGGATCGTCTTCCAACTGGGATGGAAACCCATATTTTGAATCATTCATATTCACTAGGACAACATTATCAAAGCCGAGCCCTTTTGAGCTATGAGCAGATAAAAACGTAATATTCACGCGAGGATATTTTTTATAACGAATACGCTCATTCCTTAAAATAGTAAACGGGCCGCTCCTGACGATCCAATCCATGTCAAAATTATATCTTCCGATCAATAGGATCGAAGTTTTTTCACCATACTCTTCAACGATTTTATTAATCACATTTTCAATAGCGCTTACCCAATTTTTTCGAAAATTTTGCTGATCATCAAAGGACTCTACAACAATCGGGTTTTCCAATGATTTAGGTGATATCAGCCTTTTCTTGACCTGAGTCGGATTTTTCTGAATAAAGTTTCCTGCTATATCGATCAGCTGCTGAGAGTTTCTGTAGGTATGGGTTATCTGCATTTCCTTTCCGTCGCCCATCATTTCTAGAAATCGTTGGAATAGAGTAATATCAGATCCGGCAAATGCAAAGATCGACTGCCAGTCATCGCCTACTGCAATGACTTTCGCCCCTGTAACATCTACCAAAGCCTTTGTTAAATTGAACCTTTGCCGAGCGATGTCCTGGAATTCATCAATTATGATGTATTTGTATGATGGTTTTGAATGCATGCCCTGCATCTCCAGAAGCATCTTCTCCGCATCGTTGATCATATCGGAAAAGTCGATCTGGTTGTTTTGCCGTAACCTATCCTGATAAAACCGATAAACCTCCTGCGCTATATCAAGAAACATCAATGTCCTTACATTATCTGTTTTCTCTTTCAAAATTGCAAAACCGCCTTCATCGTATCCACTGGTTTTGTATTTCTCAATAAAATTTATCATGAACTTGATAAACTTATTAACAAACTGATCCTTGCTTGTTTCGGTAAGCTTCCTGTATACTTCCGTCAAATCCCGGGGCACAAGTATAAATCCCTTTTTCTCAAGTTCCTCTCTCAGATGCTCAACTAATGGCCGGCCGTCATTATATTCACTATAGGTCTGAATAAGCTCCGTATGATAATATTTGTGCAAGGATCGCTTTCTTGCGATATTATTGACGTATTTCTCTAGTTCCTTCTTACTGTAAAGCTGACTCTGATAATTCTCTGTCACGCCAAAATGCTCTAGGTAGCACTCATTCCCGCCTTGCCCGATATAGAAATCCGGCGTATATTTCTTTCCTTCGTTCGGGATCCGGTATTTATAGGGTTTCTCATATTCGTATTCAATACTGTTTAAGTATAGAAAATTTGCTATCTGTACTTCCTGGATTGAACGAAGGAACTCTCCGGTTATCGTCCGAACCTTCCGACTTCTTTTGTTAATCACATTATGAATATATTCTCCTAGCCTGCTCTTTATTGTTTCATATGTCTTGGACGCCTTATATTCATTGAATTCATTCAATGTTTTAAACTTAAAAATGTCCTCCGGCAAGTCAAAATAGTAACCTAGAAACAGTACAAGACTTTTTAAAAGTGCCGGGTTTCCAAACACCCTTTTCTCAAGGAAATTGAACACGATACTGTATGACTTAAAGTTGACAGTTGGAGGGATTCCTACACTTTTCTTGAGTATATCATAACCAAACTTATGAAAAGTGCATACATTAACCGGGATCCCAAGCTTAATATTAATCCGTTCTTTCAACTCCTCAATCGCTTTATTCGTATATGAAATAACAATAATATCCTGCGGCTTTACTCCCTGCTTTTCCACCAAATATCTGGCCTTAGCGGCCATTGTAGTTGTCTTTCCAGCTCCCGCGCCAGCTATCAGCAAGCAGTAATCCTCGTCCGTAATTACTGCCCGTCGCTGTTCCTGATCAAGCTTAACGTTTGGATCAACTGTCTTCAGCATATTATCAAAATATTCTTTGTGCTCAACCAGCTTTCGATCTACAAATTCGCTATTAAATTGATCTACTTTTTCGTACAAACCATCCATACTAGATATAAACTGTTGACAGCTTTCATTGGAAAAACCGATTGAACCTGCATGATTCACAATATATTGTTGAACCACCGCATCCTTGAGTATCTTTAGGTATTTTTCATAAGAAACGAATTTCTTTACCTTTGAAGAACTAATATATTGATTAACGCTAAAAAGTTCAGTATAGTCCGTAGAAAATGCGATTAGCATATTGCGTATCGTATTGTACTCGTCTGTTGTAATTGGTAATGCGCTTTGTGGCGTATCCCGCGCCGTTTCACTATCCGTAATATTCCCGCCCACCTCAGAATGATGAAAGTATTTCTTCGGTAAGCCGCAATGCGGACAAGCTTCAGCTCTATCTGATATTTGTTTTTTGCATTCCAGGCAATATATCAAGGCCAATCCATTCACTTCCTCATTTGTAAGGATTATAATAGATTTATCGGGATATATGTGAGATTTATTTACAGAAAGAGTAAGTCTCTCCAGAAGCCATCCCAAACATCTATGTTTTCATATCAACTCGATAAGAATGTATCCTTTAAATCAATCTCCTATATACACAAAAGTATTTGTCTCAATTTACCGCTAAGGTTAATTTTTAATTGACACAAATTACAAAAGATGCTATAATAAATTTACCTTAGAGGTAAAGAGGTTGAGTATTGTTAAAGATAAAATACAAGTCAAATAGTTTGGAACGTGTATGTACAAACTATTCTATAGCACAGCGAAAATACGGAGAGAGAATGGCTAGGCTTATACATCAGCGCATTTATGAATTAGAATCTGCTGATTCAATTGAGATGCTTATAAAATATTCGATAGGCAGATGTCACCCACTAGAAGGAGATAGAAGAGGTGAGTACGCCATGGTTCTAGTACATCCGTATCGACTGATATTTGAGCAAAACAAAACAGATACTAAGGTAGTACGAATTAATAGTATTGAAGACTACCACTAATTTTTGATGCAAAGTGGTAAGGAGGAGTTTATATGAGGCATAGCAAAAACACAATCGCTATTCCACCGGGAGCCACTATACGTGAGCAGCTTGAAAACCGTGGAATGATACAAAAAGAATTTGCACTCAGAATGGGATTATCCGAAAAACACATAAGTCATTTGATTAACGGACTGGTTGAACTTACTCAGGATGTTGCTTTAAGACTTGAGTCTGTTCTCGGCGTGCCTGCAAGTTTTTGGAATAATCTCGAGTCAATTTATCGTGAAAAGTTGACACGAGTCATGGCAGAGCAAGAATTGGAAAGAGATATTGAACTTACTGCGGCTTTTCCCTATTCAAAGATGGCTGCTTTAGATTGGGTTGCTGTTACTAAAAAGGCTGAAGAAAAAGCACAAAATTTGAGACGATTTTTTGAAGTGGCAAAGCTTGACCTGCTTGATGGATTACGAATTCCCGGTATTGCGTACCGAAGAACCGGTGCAAATGAGACAAGTGATTATAGTCTTGCAGCATGGGCACAGAAAGCAAGGATTGAAGCAAGACAGTATAAAACTGCACCAATTAACATCGGCAAGCTTGAGCAAGAAATACCCCGAATTCGTGAGATGACAGTTAAGAATCCCGAAGTGTTTTGTACAGAGCTCATAACTTTGTTTGCTGAATGTGGTGTAGCATTGGTGTTCTTACCTCATATTGGAGGATCATTTCTGCATGGCGCATCATTTTATGACGGCAATCACATTGTAATGGGATTAACTGTTCGTGGTAGAGACGCAGACAAATTCTGGTTCAGTTTATTTCACGAGATGTGTCATGTTACCAGGGGTCACATTAGTGGAGGGCAAACTGGTAAAGAACAGGAAGATGAGGCAGATGCATTTGCTAGGGACAAACTTATAAGTGAAGATCAGTATGATGTCTTTATAAAAGCGAATTGTTTTTCAAAAGATTGCATTATAGCTTTTGCACACAAAATAGGAATTGCGCCTGGAATTGTCCTAGGAAGACTTCAGAAAGAAAATTATGTGCCATACAA
>JAEYRF010000042.1 GCA_023409615.1 Bacillota bacterium
ATGTATAAAAATCCTTTATCAGCAACCCTTTCATCAGTTTTTCTCCCCCTTCGCAAGAAATAAAATAATATCTTCAATGCTGGTCCGTTCAGTTTTTAATTGCTTCAAAGCTGGATTTCTCTGAATCAATGCCTCAATACCGTAATCGGTAACCTTTTTGCCCCTGACCGAACTTGATGGAATTGCTTCGAATTCTTTTTTTGTTAAGCGCACAATTGAGTATTCCTCAAGTAATTTATCCTTCTCTTCACAAAAGATTAGTTTCCCTTTGTGAATGAATGCAATGTAGTCGCATATTTTCTCAAGATCACTGACAATATGTGAGGACAAGAGCACAGAATGGGATTCATCTCTTGTAAAATCGTTGAAAATATCCAGAATTTCATCCCTTATGATTGGATCGAGCCCGCTCGTTGCTTCATCCAAAATGAGGAGCTTTGGATTGTGCGAAAGAGCAACAGCGATTGCAAGCTTCATTTTCATACCACGTGAAAAGTCCTTAATCGCTTTTTTGTCAGGTAGCGAAAACTTGTTTAGGTATTCAAAATAGCAAGTCTCATCCCAGTTACTATAGGTGTTTTTCATGATCAGGTTAATATTTCTTGCAGTAAGCACCTCTGGAAAATAAGCTTCATCCAGCACAATACCTATATCTTCCTTAACCTTGTTGAAGTCCGGCGATTGATTGTCAGTTCCAAGAACAGAAATCTCACCGCTACTTCGGCTGATGGCATTCATAATAAGCCCTATTGTTGTACTTTTCCCGGCACCATTTTCACCGACGAGTCCCATAATGCTGCCTGTTGGCAGAGAAAGGCTAATGCTATCAAGTGAAAAATCCTTGTAGTTTTTACTTAGATTGGTAATGTCCAATGCATTCATATACCTCTATTCCTCCCTTTTTAAAATCCGTAACATTTCTATAAGTTCATCGTTTGTGATGTTACATGCAGAGGCAAGTCCTGATATTTTTTGTAAGTAATCCTCGATTTTTTTTAGGTGCTCTTCGCGAATTACTTCAATATTTCTTTCAGCAATAAAGCAACCCTTAGCAGGTACCGTGTATATGTACCCATCCTTTTCAAGTTCATCATATGCACGTTTAGTTGTAATAACACTAATGCGCAAATCCTTTGCAAGGACGCGAATCGACGGCAGTATATCTCCTTTGGAAACCTTACCGGAAACAATGCTATTCTTTATTTGAGAATAGATTTGTTCATAGATGGGCTGGTTGCTTGCATTACTGATAATGATATCCAAACATTCACCTCCAATATACTGTACATTAACAGTATACACAGTATACCCGCAAGAGATGTTCATGTCAAGAATAATATTGGAATGGATGGTGTGAACAGCAACTATAATCGCGCTACAATATTTTTAAATACAATCCCTCTCTCTTCAAAGTTTTTAAACATATCAAAGCTGGCACTGGCCGGAGACAAAATGATCGTATCTCCTTGAACCGCACTCTCATATGCTTTTTTAACGGCCTCTTCCATAGATGAACAATGAAAGATAGGGATATCTGTACCCTTCCCGCTTCTATCAATTTCATCCTTCAACGCCTTCTCTATCTTCCCTGCTGTCTGGCCCATTAAGACTAAGCACTTAACCTTCTCAACTATAGGCTTGCCTATCTCGTCATACGGGATATGTTTATCATATCCGCCTGCGATTAAAATGACCTTTTGCTTGAATGAGCTAATGCTTGCAATAGTGCGAGTTGGACTTGATCCGATTGAATCATTATAGAAGCTGACGCCGTTCAGATCCCTCACATGTTCATTTCTGTGTTCAACGCCACGGAAGGTCACTGCAACAGCCTTGATATCTTCAGGCGCAACAAAATCTATTGTTGCAGCTATTGCTGCCATATAATTCTCGATATTGTGAACTCCCGGAATTGCGATGTCCTCAGTGTCCAATACTTTAAGATCCTTTTTAACTGTTCGGTATATAACTTCCTGCCCGCGAATGATTACCCCTTCATCCAGTTCATTCTTTCTACTGAACAGTATAACCCTGCCGGAACCTTCCTGTGCGAATTCACGGGTTACATCATTGTCGTAATTTGCCACAAGCGTATCATTTCCACCTTGATACAGAAAAATATTCCTTTTCGCGTCGGCATACTCCTGCATTGATGTGTGGACATCCAGATGATTCGGTGACAAATTGGTGACCACAGCAGTATGCAGCCTGTTGCGCATAGTATGAAGCTGAAAGCTGCTCAGTTCAAGGATGACCATATCCTTTTCATCAATCTCCTCGATCTTATCCAACAGCGGTGTACCAATGTTCCCGCCAAGCCAGCATTTATAACCATGATGGCTAAGTATTTTGTGAATCAATGTAGTCGTTGTTGTTTTTCCATCGCTTCCTGTTACCGCAAATATTCTTGCAGGGCAAAGCTTACAGAAGACCTCCATCTCCGACGTGATTTCAGTACCGGCCTCTGCTTCCCGCAAGAGCTCCGGGATATCAAATCGTACCTTCGGCGTTTTGAAGATTACATCAAAGCCGCTCAGCTTATTCAGGTAATCCGGTCCAAGACTATATTGGATATCCAATCCTTTTAATGCATCCAATGTGGGCTTCAGATAAATCTCATCCGATCTGTCGAAAGCGGTAATCTCCACACCCAGATCCCCCAGATATCTGATCAGCGGAGTATTGCTTATTCCAATCCCAAGAACTGCGACTTTCTTAGTTCTGATTTCCTTTTTAAACAGCTCCAGTTTAGCGTTCAACTCATTGTCCTCCAAAAAATAAAATAAGGGCATCAACATTTTATTATTTTCCTCTTGCAATTATACAACATTTCTAGTAGAATGAGTATTGCCTTTTGAAATGCGGGAATGGCGGAATTGGCAGACGCGCTAGCTTCAGGTGCTAGAGCTCGCAAGGGTGTGCA
>JAEYRF010000107.1 GCA_023409615.1 Bacillota bacterium
AAGGAAAGCTTAAGGATATTTCTGATTTGTTCCCCGAATATGCTCCGGTGCTGTTTTCGAAGTACTCGCCGGAAGATCTTGAATATGCAAGCGTAGATGGAAGAACGTATGCAGTTCCATCTTTATCTCCTATGGCATACAGTACATACCTGATGGTGGATGATTCATTGCATAAAAAATATAATTTACCTGACATTACAACACTTGAACAATATGAAGCGTATTTGAAAAAAGTCAAGGAAAATGAGCCGGATATGATTCCCGGTACTATAGCAAATTCTGTTGATTCTATGAGCCTTTTTGCAAGAGCGTTTGACTATGTTATTCTGGATGAGGTTCAGAAATTGGTTTACAAATGGAACGATCCCGAAATGAAAGTCGTCCCATGGGAACAGACGCCTGAGTATAGAGAAGCCACCGGTAAGATCACAGAATGGCTGAATAAAGGATACATGCAGGCCCAACCGGATCAGACCAGAGTGACCTCTTTTGTATTCCATGGACAATTAAGCCCGCAGACCGAAGAAACACAATTCATGACATATGCTGATAGCTCAGGGAAAATCACACAATCTAATCCGTTAAGAGTATTTTATCTATACCCTGAAAAGAAGATCCAGAGAGATAATCCAATGGGAACATTCTACTCCAACGGGTCATTCGTTTTTCCGGAGGCTTCGGCGAATACAGAACGGGTACTTCGCTTTTTAGATTGGGTTCAACAGAGCAGTGAAAACTACAGCCTTATCAAGTATGGCATTGAAAACAAAGATTATGTGCTAAAGGAGGGTTATCCTGTTATGCCTGATGGCATGGACTTCAATAACCGGTCCTATATGTACTGGGATGGCAACTGGGCATTTGATAATGCTGAATTTCTTACTTCGGCGAAGGACATGTATGGGAGTGGTCTGGATACAATGAGTGATTTTTTGAACAAATACTCCCAATATCCCCCGCATCGTGCGCTTTACCCGAATTATAAAACAGTACAGGAGATCGCTGACCAAAGAGCCAATGCCGTCACGCAGTTTGAATACAAGGTGGCCAGAGGACTCGTAACAGATTTTAGCGAGATAGAGGCCTTTATTAAGCAGATGAAGGATATTGGGACGGATAATCTCGTGGAAGAAGTTCAAAAGCAGATGTCTTCTTCATATTCCAGTATATCTCCAGGCTGACATTTTAACTCACGACATATTGCGTTCAGTGTAGAAAATCTAATTGCCTTTACCTTGCCGGTTTTCAAATTTGACAGGTTTACAATTGATATACCTACACGCTCTGACAAATCATTCAGTGAAATCTTTCTGTCCGCCATCATGCGGTCAAGTCTCAAAATTATTGCCATACTGCCGTCCTCCTATACTGTTTCATCATATTCATTCTGTAGATAACTGCCGTACCTGAATATACCGCTGAGGATAAACATCAAAAACCCTGCTAATACTAAATATAAATTTACCGAATAGTTTAGACTGATATTTTGTATTTTTAGCAAATCCAGCATTACCTTTGCCGGAATGAACTCAATTGCGGGAATCAAAAGGGAGCTTAACACTAATACCCTTCCGACTGAATAAATCCGCTCGGCGTTTTCTTTTTCAAAGGGTGTATCATTATCCACCGATTTCAGAATATGAACTAACTGTTTAGCCACAAATGCTACCAGAAGCAGTAGTGGTACGGCTATGAACAATATTGTGACATATACATCTTTCAGGCTGATACCCTGTGCAGCTTCAGTGAGATTATATTTAATCAAGCCATCAAGAGAGAATCCCAAGCGTCCTGCATTATTATTTCGAAAAATAAATTTTGAAGCAGGTATAAAAATCGTCGCCACGGCAGCAATCAGAGATCCGCAGGCAGCAACTACCGCTGCCCAATAGAAAACATTCATTACCTTTCTCAAAATATGAGAATACCTTTTGATTTTTTGCATTTCATTTTTGTTTGACATAGATTTTCCTCCTTTAAATAACTATTTTCTAGAAAAAAGAGATAATATTCATCGTACTATGTATAAGAATACTTGGAATGATGCTCCCATTGGCCTTTTTCTCATTAGTATAAATCTTTTTATTTCTTATGAATCAAATTATAATTAAAAATTATATGATTGTCAAGAACAATTTAATGATAAACGATAAATGTGTACAGGTTGACGTGAGATGACGTGACATGACGTGACATTGACGTGACATGACTGTTTTTTAAATAATTTATTTTCCTAATTTATTTTCCTAAAGTGTTGACTCTCCTGTTACAGAAGGGTTTACTATTTAGGTGAGGCCTCAAAGAATAAGTAAATATAGGAGCGGAAATGTTTAAAATCGGAGACTTTGCAAAACTAAACAGGGTGACAGTGAAAACTCTGAGACACTATGACAGCTTTGGATTGATACAACCTGAGAAAGTGGATACTTTTACAGGATATCGTTATTACTCTGCGAGTCAGATGCCAAGGCTAAACCGAATACTGGCATTGAAAGACATTGGTTTTTCACTGGATGAAATTGCTCTGGTATTGGATAAAAACCTTAATCCAGAACAGATTCAAACACTTTTGGAGTTGAAGCATGCAGAGATTTCCGGGAAGATGAGTGCTGAGCAGGAAAGATTGTCTCGCATTGAAGCTCTTATAAAATTATGTAAACAGGAGGCATTTGTTATGAAATATAATATTGTATTAAAAACTATTGAGCCTATTAATGTTGCGTCTCTAAGGGATACTATTCCAAGTTACTCTGAACAGGGTCACCTTTGGAACGAGTTGGGTGAACATATACAAAGAAATAATGCAAAAATAGTCCCGCCATGTATGGTAATTTACCATGATCCCGGCTATAAAGAAGAAGAGGTTGATGCAGAGGTAATTGAACCTGTTACAGGAGATTTGCCTGAAACAGACAGAATCAAAGTAAAGCTGCTTGATGGAGTAAAGGAGATGGCATGTGTAGTTCATGAAGGGCCTTTTCAAACTCTGCATATGGCTTACAATGCTATATCCGCGTGGATTGAAGAAAATAGCTATGAGATAATCGGACCGCAAAGGGAATTGTATTTGAAGGGAGATTGGATTACAAACGATCCAAATGAATATGTGACAGAAATTCAGTTCCCGGTAAGAAAGAGATGACATAACCTAAACATCGTTCCTATCAGAGATCCTCTCTGTTTAATATGCAGAGAGGATTTTGCTCTGTTAGGAATAATTAAAGTATATCGCGAATAGAGTAGAAGCACCTCTCTTTTACTGCACGAATATGAGAGCATTACGCCATCTTGTTCTGATACTATAACAAGAATGATTATAACTGTTTTTTATCTATACTTATTCCAGTAGTTATTGTAAAATATTAGGTATACATGACTTGGTTGATAAGGGGGATTTTAATGTTGAATATTAAGCAGAAAGGCTATGTAATAAGGAACTATTCAATAGATGATGCTGATAAGATAGGAAATTTTGATAAGGTTTTGGAGTTGTCTTACAGATACAATGGTGATTTCAAATCAGAAAATATTTATTGTGCTGCCAATGAAGAAGGAGATATTTTAGGGGCTGGTCATTTAGAACCTCATGATACTTGGGCTTTGATTACAAAGGAGGACATGCCTTCTGATTATATATATAAGCTGAGGTTAGGCATCTCAGTCAATTTAGAACTTGAACCACCAGAAAGTGTGAGAGATGGGTTACTGGAAGCATTATTAATGAGAGCCAATGAACTAAAGAAAATGCATCAAGGTAAAAAAATCAGGCTTATCAAGTACATTGCATCTGAAGATAATGCAGAAATTGACTACTTCCTTTCTAAAGGTTTTGCAGCATATAGCAATAATTTAGTAATGAAAAGGGATTTGACTGATGAAATTCCTAATGTTCCAAATGTAGAAGGTATTAATGTGATTAACTGGAAAATGGCTACAGAAGAGGAGAAAAAGCAGTATCTTGAAGCTGATGCAAAATCAAATTCAGGAGTATGCTGGAGTATGAACCAATTAACATGGTACTCATTTGGCCCTGAGTGGGATACTTTTACAGCCTTTTCTGAAAATAAGGTAATTGGAAGTACAATGACTTGGATGATAACAGATGAGAGAAGTGCAACAGAAAACATATTTGTTATACCTGAATGGAGAAAAAAGGGTGTTGCAAAATTAGTGATAACAGAAGCTTTGAAATTTCTTAAAAATAAAGGTAAAAAAATTGCCACTCTCTGTGTGTTTGGAGATAACAAGCCAGCAATTGCATTATATAAGTCTCTGGGGTATAAAATGTATTTTACCAATATTGAATTTGGATTTGACCTTTAGTCTGGTGCTCAAAAATGATACATAACTGTTTTTGAACTAGAATTGTCAGGATATTTATGGTATCCTTTTCAAGTAATATTTAATTCAAAATTTTAGGAGGGGTTCTTATGAAAACTATGCAGATGACTATTCACATGCAAAGACCTCAAAAACTTATATCAGGAATGCCTTGCTTAGAACCTGATTTCATAAGATAACCCAAAGTATATCTATAGAACTCTCAACAAGTTTCCTATTTATTAACACATTTATTTTATGATATTCTTCATTGTAGGTTATTTTATGATAAAGGAAAATGCTATTTCTTTGTGTAAATAGACTGCTTGCAGGCATTGCTTGTATTGCAGTTTTTTTATGGGATAAAACCTGTAATAGTGGTCTTTGCTTCATCAAAATTTGGAGGAGCAAGGATATGAGATATCTGAAGGCACAGAATGTGCTGCCAAAAGAGGTAATTGCTATTATTCAGGAGTTTATTGATGGGGAGTTTGTTTACATACCTAGGAAAGATGGAGAACAGAAGTCCTGGGGAGAAAAAAGTGGTACAAAAGATAGCTTGAAGAAGAGAAATAACAATATATTTAATGAGTATATGAATTGTGCAACAGTTACTGACCTGTCACAAAAATATTATCTTTCTGAGCAAAGCATAAGAAGGATATTAAGTCAGGAAAAGGCATGTTGTTCAAGTTCTTTACATAGTCATTTGTGAAATAGAAATGCCAATGCATCTGTGTTACAGTTAATGTATGGTTGCTTTGAATGAATAATGTAAAGAAGGGATTGAAATTAATGGCAACAAAAGCTCATAGAGGTAAAACATTGCTGAAATTACCATCACATGGCAGAGGGACTTGTCCTGTATGCAAAGCTACAAGGATAAAAGTTTTATATGAAATTGTTACAGGTGATGGGAACAAATTAAAGGTATGCTGTTTGTACCGCCGCAAAATGTCAGTAAGCTGATGGTATTGCCTGTCCAAAGATTGACAGATATAATGTCCATATCATAGAGAAAGGAAAACGCTTCTGTTTTTATGTACCATTGTATCGAGCAAG
>JAEYRF010000130.1 GCA_023409615.1 Bacillota bacterium
GTTTAGCCGGCGCTGTGGCACGATCTATTATAGAAATATTATTGATTTTCAACAATTCCAGAGATTTTGCCTGGAATACCTCTGCAATTTTATTCGCAATAGCTGACGCATCGTCAGGATTGTTCTGCTCGACACCGATCACAATTAATCTGGTTCCGGGTCTGACAGTAACACTGATGCTATCCTTTATTTGCTGAATCGTAGCATCTCTCAGTGCCGGGATTTCATCCTGAAGCTCCTCCCTGACCTTCTGAATAATGATACTTGATTTTACAATTTCCTGGTAATCCTTTACCAAAAGATCACTGGCCAGCAGATCCTGATATACAGCATTTGGGTTCAAATTCGTATCATCATCCTGCGTTTTCAGGACATAGATAGTAGTCTCCGAGCTGTACACCGATGAAAAGTAAAAATAGCTCAGGTACGCCGCCGATGCGGTTGTAATGACAGTAATGATGAGAATGACCCACCAGTACCTCAAACATAGTCTAATCTTTTGAAACATACATTTTCACCCCTTTTATAAAAACTCAAAGCATCACAGATTGAATAGCTTTCTGTAAGCCCTATATAGATTTTCCTTCTCATATTTCCATTCCAATTCATTTTTAACACGATCATACCCGAAGACTCCCATTGTGCGGCGCTTATCAGGATCATCCAAAAGCTGCAGTATCTTATCGGCCATATCCATTGAATCATTAGGCTTTGCGTATAGAGACGCTTCCTGTGCGGAAAACCTGCCCTCCTCCATATCAAACTGCACAATGGGCTTGGCCAGTGCCATATACTCCATTATCTTGTTCATTGTAGACTTGCGGTTCATTTCATTATACTCATCCGGGTTGACACATACATCTGCTGTATTGAGTGCTTCCAGAAGCTGCTGATCAGGTACCCTTCCCGTAAATGTGAAAAAATCCTCCACTCCCTTATCTGCCGCCAGCGATTTTATGTTCTCAAGTTCAGTTCCTCCGCCGACACAAATAAAGTGCACATCCTGCCGCTTCCTGTCTTTAACGATATACTGCGCCGCACTGATCAGGTAATCAAGACCTTCCTGCTTTCCGATGACCCCTACATAGCCGACCAGATACTGCCTGCCGTTTTTCAGTGCCTCAACGGGCGGGATTATCTTCATCCGTTCAAGACTCGGCCCGCTTCTTACAACAAAAACATCTTCTTCCTTCTTGCCGCCTCGCTCTAAAGCAATCTTCTTGTAGGACTCATTGGTGGCAATAGATATTTTTGCACTTCTAAAGGTTCTCCTTTCGAAAAACAACATCAATTTGTATAAAAAATCTCTCCTGCCAAACTTCGCTTCATATAGCTCCGGGTTAATGTCATGGTGGTCAAATATGAATTTCTTACCGATCAGCTTAAACGGCAGAGCAGCCAGATAAATAAGATCCGGCGGGTTACAGGCGTGGATCACGTCAAACCCTCTGGTAAAAAGTATCTTGACCGCAAGTACGAATTCCCAGAAAAGTGCTGCCGTATATTCCGCAAGATATCCAAAAGCCCCATCGGCCTCCTTAGGCAAGGAATGTCGGTATATGGCTATATCATCGATGATCTCGTACTTTTTTTCATAACCCTTCCCTGTCGGACAGATAATTGAGACAACAGCACCATTGTCTCTCAACGCGGTGGCTTCCTGCCAAACTCTTCTGTCAAATGGAGAGGGGAGGTTCTCCACAATGATTAATATTTTCTTACCAGCTAATTCCTTCATAGTTGTCACCTGCTCTTGAGATATCTCCGATCCTCACCAGATCAAAAATCTTCTGATCGGCTCTGGCATCCGTCAATATCCTTTCAAATTCCTTCTCCCGGTTTCCGATGATGATGATCTCTCTGTCCTCCAGAAGGTCATCCAGTGAATCTACCATCAGAGTTGAAATGTGGGGTATTTTTTCTGTAATGTACTCTTTATTTGCCCCAATGAGTCTTGCAAGGAATACATTTCGGTCATACAGCTTGATATCATAACCCTTCCCAAGCAGTATCTCGATGAGTTCCACCATCGGGCTTTCCCGAAGATCGTCCGTACCTTCCTTGAAGCTGAAACCGGCCAGCCCTATTTTCCTCTTCCCAAAGGACATGATTTTTTTCGCAGCATTGGTCACCTGCATTGAATTACTAGTCATCAGTGAGCTTAACAGTGGTGTTTCAACGTTGTGCATTCTAGCAAGACAGCTGATTGCCCTCAGATCCTTCGGCAGGCACGAGCCGCCAAATGCGAATCCCGGCTTCAAATAGGTGCTTGATATGTTTAACTTTGTATCCTTCATAAAAATGTTCATGACCTGATGGCTGTCCAGTTCCAGGCTTTTACACAGCATTCCGACCTCGTTGGCAAAGGTAATCTTCAGAGCATGAAAATTATTGTCGACATACTTCACCATTTCTGCAACTTCGATATTTGTTATGATCTTTTCACCTGTCACCTCGCCATAAATCGACAGAATTTTTTGGGCTGTTTCTTCTTCATCCGCTCCAACAACTGTTTTTGGTGGATTATAAAAATCAAATACTGCTGTTGATTCCCGTAGGAATTCCGGATTAAAAGCTACATCAAAGCCTTCACCGTTTTTCTTTCCGGAAGCGCTCTCCAGCATCGGGATAATTTTTCCTCGCATAGTACCGGGTATCTTGGTACTTCTAAAGACCAATATGTGCTTTTCGTCCTTTTCCATCAAGCTTGAGCCGATCTCCTTACAGACCTCTTCCAGATATCTTGTGTCCAGACATCCATTGGATCTGCTCGGCGTTCCGACGCATATTATAGACAATTCAGTTTTCATTATTGCATCTCTTGTATCTGTCGTCGCACGGATAGAACCGTTTTTCACATTCTTCTCCAGCATCTCGGGCAAGTCTTTTTCAATAATGGGCGAAAGCCCGTCATTGAGCATCTGCACCTTCACTTCGTTGATATCGACTCCCATCACCTTATGCCCCAATGAAGCAAGGCATCCTGCAGTAACGACTCCGACATACCCTAATCCAAAAATACTTATATTCATAAAATGTGTTCCCTCCGTTCATTTAACAATGCTGTTTTGTGATAGTAACCAACCTTTATCACTTGCTAAACACAATTGTGAATCTTGTTTTGATTTTTACTGATCCTTCGATTTTCTTAGACAATCTCAGAGTCGCTGATGGAACCTTAACGTCATAAGATGGAGAATACCAGCCTAGTGGGAGCGCCTCATCCCCTTGAAAAATCCGCAGTTCCATGGTGTCGTCCTTCTCAAACCGGCAAACGCCTTTGTCAAAATGGACTACAAGCGTATCGGCTCTATTGCCTGCATAACTGTGTCCGTCCTCTGCACTCTCTATTCGACAATCAGGATGGAGGTGAAAGAAAATCTCCACCTGATGGCTTCCCTCGCACTGCAGATGATCCTCAATCTCCCATGTACCTGCTTCTTTCGCATATTTGCCTGCTTTATTTGCATGTGTGTCTGCTTCTTTCGCATTTTGGGCTGTCAGTGTATCATTCTCATCCTTTATGAACTTCACTGTTCTGGTATGCAAAACGCTGTCACTCATATCCTTGTAACCGCTGTGCATCCCTTTTATCATGGTCAGGCTTCTGTGTTCAACCATTTGCGCCTCTGCCTTGCTGCTCCACATGAAATTACCTGACATCAGAGATTGATCCCTTCCATCTACGCGAACTGTGTTGTGAGCAGCCGTGCTCCTGAAATAGTTTCGCCACCTTTTATCTGCATGGTAGGCGTAGGTGCCGGGATCGATCCAAATAGGGCTGCCCCCTGCCGAAAAGGTAAAGGACAGCGCATCTGCGTGGCCATGTGCAGCCAGTGAAAGATATCCAAGGCTTCCGCAGTCAAACACCAGCTTCTGCTCCTCAGATGTGCCAAAGTCCGTACCCAGGATATAATAGCCTCCGTCTTCAAATGCATCGGGCAATTTACCTGAAACCGATTGAATATATTCTGGTTGAATGTATCCTGGTTGAATATTTATCGGCTTAATATTGGCTTGCTGTTTTTTTGCTTGTTGAATATCTGCCATATCGAGCAGCAACTGTGTTTTTAAATCCGGATCCACAACATAACCGTCGTCATCATCACCGAACCCTGGCAAATTACCGCCGGCATCCTCCATGGCCGCCAGACAGGTCAGCATTTTTTCGACAATACCCCAGTATTCCGTCGGGAAATCAACTCCATTGGCCTGCCCGGCAAGTCCCGAAAGAGTCAAAAAATCCAGAACGAACTGTTGATAAGAAGTTGCCTGCTCCTTATTCACCCCATCGGGATAATTCTGCTTCCCGCACTCGCGTATCAGTATGCGGTGGGCTTTTTTACGCCACCTCAATGAATCTTTGAACCGTGGCATGGCAACGCTTCCTATAAACAAACCGGCTGCCTCGCCGATCAGGTGATTGTTGGCCGATGAGAATTTACTCATGTTTCTGTCAATGAACCAGCAATGCAAATAGACAGATTCAAGCCATCTCTTTTTCAGTTCCGGCCTCACATCTTCTCCAACCAGGTGCCAGCATATAGTCCAGTTAATCAGCCGAATACCTAATTCCAGCGAGCTGGCCCAGTTAACACCTTTCATAAAAGGGTTCTGATCCATCCACCCTGACAGTAGCTGTTCGAATTTCTCCATATATTGCGGCTGCTTTGTCTGATTATATGCCATTGCGAGAGGGACCAAAAACAAGTGCCGGTTTGGCTCCCAAATATACTTGATATCCCCTATGCGGCCGCTGTCCCGATAATTAATACTTTTGCCGAAAGTATCAGCCGGCGCGGACCGTCCGCTTTTGTAATCTCTGTGATAATCGATATCTCCTTCTATCTGATAATCCTTCAGGGCAAAGATATCAAAACGGTTCGCACAGAGCTTATCTGCCTTTTCAATTACTCTGCGGCACTGCAAGCTATTACAATCCCCGACAGAGATCTGCCCGCTGAATAATCTATATGGCTGCTCCAGAGGTTCCGTATCAAACCGTAGAATGCCCGGCAAGGTCATTTCCGAAATATTCCGGGCCTTCTGCCCGACCCTGTATAGAATCTCTGCGGCCGACATTCTCAGCAGTCTATTAATAAAAAATCCATGTGCCATATTTCTCCTCCAAATACATATATTAAATCCCGCCGCTGCATAAACGATAGCTGCCGCCACAGTTTATTTAACTTCATCACAGCGACTGATACAGCTGCTGCAGCTGTTGTCCGATCCGATCTGTAGAAAACTTCTCCCGTGCTATTGTCAAGCTTTCCTGTCCCATTCTATCCACTAGCTCAGGTGATGTTATAAGTGTTCTGAGTCTTTCGGCCAACGCATCCACGTCTCCCTGATCGATTAAAAAGCCGTTCCTGCCTTCCTCAACAGCCTCAGGTATCCCTCCCACGCAGGTTGATACCACCGGCAGTCCTTCTCCTATTGCCTCAAGCAGCGACATTGGAAGTCCTTCTGCATAAGAAGGCAATACCATGACATCAGCATTTTCGTATATCCTGCTGATGTCGGAGTGGGACACCCATCCATTCACTATAACAATCTCCTGCAGCTGCTTCTCCTCGACAAGCTTCCTGACCTCTGAGATTTCACCGTCCCCATAGAGATTCAGTCTGAAAGGAAGATCCTTCAGTTTCGCTGCCGCTTGGATCAGGTCATAGACCCCTTTACGCCGGCCAAACCTGCCCATGAACAAGATTTGTATCATCTCAGTTTCAATGATCCCGACAGATACTGTTTCGCTGCTCCCGGCTGATCTTGCTTCACTGCACCTGGTCGGTCCTGCTTCGCCACACCTGGTCGATCCTGTTCTGCTTCGTCTGATACTCCCGGCCCTAAACGTAGAGGATGGATTATATATAACATGCAGCTTTTCAGCGGCAACGAACCTCTTAAAATACGAAAACCAGGATTCAGAAAGAACTACTACACTATCCGCTTTGTTAAATAGCGCTATTATACGGCCCCTTTTTTTCTGTCCGGCGCCTTCCATAAACTTATCGAACATTGCTCCATGGACATGCAGGATCACACGGTGCCGGAACGCCATACATATCTTCGCAAGGATAGACTTTCTCAGATAGCTGCCATTAGAGGCCACATGGATGTGAAAGATGCCGTCACCGGACAAATTCGCCCAGATCACTCTGATTACCGCTGCGGCGAACAAAATAATGTCTAAGACACGGCTCTTGCCATAGTAAGAAGAAATGAAGCGCAAATTTAGAAGCTCTCTGAAGTTCTTATTATAGATGTCCAGTACGGAGGATATCCCACCCTGGGTTTTCAGGGACGGCCCTATCATATAGACCTTTGTCTTCTTTTCATCCATGCTGTTCCCTCCTCCCTATAAGCTTTTTAGTTCTGGTCATACAGAGTTCGGTCTGTTACCGGCTCAATTATCAACCCTAATTTACAGTACAGTTCTTTCAACAAGCTGCAGTTCTTTTCTATGGAAAACTTCTCTTCTGCGATTTTCAGGCTGTTATTCCCCATCTCTACACGTAATGAAGCATCATTGATCAGGACACCCATTTTTTCGGAAAGAGCCTCAACATCGCCCGGTGATATAATAAATCCATTGATTCCATCGATAACTGCTTCAGGAATACCACCTACATTGGTGGAGATAACAGGCAGTCCTTTTCCAATAGCCTCCAGGATCGACATTGGAAGGCCTTCGGCATAAGATGGCAGCACCAGAATGTCTGCCTTGTTGTACCAGTCACCAATATCCTTATGAGATACCCAATCATATACGAAAACAGTATTTCCCAACCCGTTGGCACTGACAATTTCTCTGATAATATCTCCTTCACCGTCTCCCACCATATCCAATGTAAAATTCAGAGAACGAAGCTTCTTCACTGCCTCGATCAGATCATATGAACCTTTGCGCTGTCCGATCCTCCCGATGAACAATATCTTTACTGGTGCGTCACGCTGTTCTTTGCGCCGATTAGCGCGCATTTTCGCACAGGCCGGATCGTAGGTAGATGATGGGTTCACAATGACACTGATTTTTTCTGTTGCTACGTGTTTTTCAAAAAATACCTTCCAGCTCTCGGACAGTACCACAACCATGTCCACTGCATTGAGCACCTCTATTACGCGTTTTCTCCATCTGTAGCTGATATCATCAATAAATTTATCGAAGTCGGCTCCATGGATATGCAGGATTACTTTTTTCCGGAACAATAGGCAGCATCTTGCCAGCAATGATTTTCTAAAAAAGCTGGCGTAGGTAGAGGAATGGATATGAAAAACTGCCCGCCTTTCAAAAAGGCATAAAAAGAACACTCGAAAGATAGCAATTGCAAATAAAATCACGTCCGCGATTCTTGAATTACCGGAATAGGACGGTATAAACCTCATATTCAATGCATCCCTGAAATGGTTATAATAAATCAGCAGCACAGATGATATTCCTCCCTGTGTCCTGAAGGATGGCCCTACGATATAAACAATACTTTTCTGCTCATGTTCCTGTCCCTGCACTTGCCCCCGTGCTTGCCCCTTTACTCGCCTTATCATTTGCATCACCGCCTTTGCTGCGTATAATCACCTATTTATTCACATCATTGGTAACATTCAAGGTGGAATTTGCCACTTTCCCGTTCGCCCCTCTGGTCAAAGTATCTACTTCGTTAAAGATAACTACCATTTCAGGAGACGTGTGTTCCTTAATATCCTTGATAATTTTCAGTCTGTCAGCCTCGGAGTATTTCTCTCCCTTGACAATATTGACAATGATCTCACCCTGCTTCACCTGTATAAACTGCGCTTCGCTGACATGGTCATCGAAGTCGAGTGTATCAGTCACAAGGAATAGCGAAATTCTATTCCCTTCCGGTGTTAGGATATATTCCAGGTTTCTGCCCTGAATCCTTGATATTTCTCTGAAATTCCGTCCGCAGGAGCATTTATGCTCTCCAAGTGTTATCACATCCCCGGTTCTAAACCTGAGCAGCGGCATGATGTAGTTATTCAGATTGGTCCCAACAAGCTCAATACCACGACCGGTATCGATTGTTTCTGTGATAGAATAGTCTTCAATGATATGGTAGGTTCCCTTTTCACATTGTCCGATGGCCGATACTCTCTCCACCTGGCCATACCAGTCATATATCTTACACATAAATACATCTTCAATAAGCCTTCTCTGCCTGTCTGATATGTTTTCAGAGGATGTGAACACTGCCTTCAATTGAATTTTCCTGCCGATGCCATGAAAGTACTTTGCCAACAAGTATACCGAAGATGGAAATGCATAAATCGTATTCGCGCCGAACTCTGTCATTTTCCTATAGTAGCTTTCAGCATTTTCCGGGCTAATGTGGTAAGAGGATAAATACAGTTCTCTGCTCAAAGGATACTCTTTCCAGAAAGGCGGTGTGTTCTGATCTACGGGTACAATGATATCTCCGCGCAGTATCACCCTGTTTGTTCCATTGCCATCTACAGCCTCTCTGAACCTCCAAAGCACAGCATTTTCGAAATTAACTGAGTAATAATCCCTCAGGAACTTTGAAGGTGTTCCTGTCGTACCGCTGGTTTCAGCCGTACTGGTGAAGATCCTTAGCTTATTGCGAGCAATCAGTCGATTATAGTTTTTCCGGACTGTCTGTTTATCCAGATACGGGAGCTTGACCAGGTCTTCTTTCGTCCTGATATCCTCAGGTTTTAGATTCAATCTTTCAAACATTTCCGTATAGTAAGGCACGTTTTTATAGCAATGTTCCACAAGTGCAGAAAGCTTTCTGTTCTGCAGTTCATCAAGCTGCTCAGTCGAATAGAACTCAGACTCGTTAAGAGTCTTTAGAATTTTCCTGAATGTTCCTCCCTGTCTTAACAGTGAATATAATAATACTCTTGCCTGACTATCCATATTGCACCTCTCAATCTGCGGTAAAACAATTAATGCTGTAATACGCCTTCATTGATGACATATCTGAATTTTCCTCCGGCATCCCGTTCGATCTTATCTACATATTCAAGTGTACAAAGCTCCCAGGGGATTATGCCGGATATATTGTCGATCAGCACTCTCTCATTTTCACCATCAAATTTTTCATCCCGTACGACCCGGATGATGATTCGTTTATCTTTTTTCTGAATGACCTGAGCCTCCAGTACATTTTCTAGACCTTTGAACAAAAATGCCAGAGGCGACTCTGAAAGTCTGCGGCCGGGCAGTTCAATATATCCGCCGCTTCTTCCGTGGATCTTCAAGATATTCGTTCCCTTGTCCCCGCATAAACACGGCTCTTGTGATATCTCGGCCAAGTCGTGCATGTTATATCTGACTAGCGGCATGATCTTGTTATGTAATGTTGTTCCTACAATTTCAAATGTGTTGTCCTTAAAGGGCAAGTATTCCATATGTGAATAGCCCTCCAACTCATGATAATGCCCGGCCTCGCACATTACCAGCGCCGCAACCCGCTCTGCCTGTCCATACCAGTCCTTTACCCTACATTGAAAAGCATTTCCGATGGTGTTCCTATAGTGTTCAACAAGAACCTCGGAAGAGAGCGCCACAACATCAAATATTAAATTCTCATTATTTCTCAGACAGTAATCTGCCAGAGCATATGCAGAAGACGGGTATGCCCAGAGGCTCTTTCTCCCCCTGATGGTCTTGAGCTTTTCAACCAGTTTTTTCAGTGAATTATCATTGATGTGATAAGAAGAAACCAGCATTTCACCAATCAGCGGAACGGTTCTGTATATTTTATCCGACTGATGATCGTGACCAAATAGCTTCTCTCCCCTGAATATAACCCGGTATGTTCCTCCCCAGTTGAAATACTTATCTTGAAAATATTGCTCCGCCGCCATTGAAAGGATATCACGATAATACTTACCGGGTGTTCCTGTGGTTCCGCTGGTCATCCCGATGTTTTTGATCCTGATTTTTTTATTGATAAAACGGCCGAAATTGTTCCGTATAACCATTTTGTCAATATAGGGATACTTCTCAAGCGAATCACCTAAATCCCTGTAAAAATCAATATTCTCTGAACAGTAGGAAAGCACCTTATTTAGTTTCTTCCTCTCAGGCTTGTAAAACAGCATAATCAAACTAAATATCTTTCTGATTAAAAAGCTCTTATATTTTTTGTAATAGAACATATCTATCACCCCTCAGCTGTTACTGTGTTGCTCCGATCATTGAGCAGTCCAACATATTTGTTGACCATGCCGGTTGTATGAAACAGTCTCTTTGCTCTTTCAAAAGATTTTCTGCCCATTTCCTCAAAAAGTTCTCCATCGACAATTTTGCTGATAGCTTCCACCAATTGCGCTACATTGCCCGCCTCGTAAAGAAAACCGTTCTGTCCGTCCTCAACCAGTTCAGCCGCTCCCCCGATATTTGACATTACGATAGGTTTTACCATTGCCATGCTTTCAATGATGGCAATAGAGAGTGTTTCAACCGCTGTAGAGGTCAAGGCGGAAATATCAACACAGCTCAGGGCTGGTCGAATGTCCTGCATAAATCCGGTAATCACAACATGGCTCTCCACACCTTTTTCCAAAATTATATTCTCGAGATATTTCCTCTGGACCCCATCGCCAATAAAGAGAAGTTTAACGGGATACCCCCGTGACCTGAGGGATACCAGAGCTTCAATCAAGTCTTCATGCTTCTTTTCCGGCCGCAGGTTAGCGCTTACTCCCACGACCACATCACTGGGCTCAAATCCATAGCTTTCCCTAAGTGCAGCAGTGTCCGCACTGAATCCTTCAAACCTGCTCATATCGATACCATTGTGGATCACCACCGCATTTTCTGACCTTATCCTATACTTTCTGATCCAGTGCTCCATCTGATTGGCACTGACAAACACTACATGATCCATGCGCCTGATAGCCGGCATATAGTACATGTTCTGCAGCGCATCCACAAAGCCCTTGTGCAGTGTCGTATGCTGAATATTGACCATTTTGAATCTGCGGCCTGTAAACAGGCTTGCAAGGTATCCATACATAGCCGGATAAGAATTGACCATGATAAAACTCTCAGGTTTAAATTCCCGCAGCAGAACCACAAGCTTCTTGAGAACCTTTGGATCAGCATAGTACTTCTTCCCGAGCACAACGATCCTGACCCCGGGCGCTGCCCTTTCCCGGATGGACAGATCAGCATCCATTGTTATGAGCAGAACCTCATCTCCTAAGGCTGAAAGGTTATTTGCCAGTTCAACTGTCTGTACCTCAGCCCCTCCAAACCGGAGGTTACTGATGAGTATAGCCGTTTTCATCTTTATCCGCCCCCTTTTATGCCTTTGGACCGGTATAGATACACTATTGATGTCCCGATTCCAAGATTGATCCACAAAAAAGCATTTGTCAGTGCAGGAAAGAAAAAACTGTCCGTCACACCTCTGATCAGGAATGCGACAATTGATATCTCAATCCCTATCATAATATCCAGGTGTAATTGTTCCCCGATATATTTATGCGTTGAGATGAACTTTTTCAGGAAATGAAAGAAACTGACCAGAAAAAACACGAGTCCTATCAGGCCTGCATCCAACAGCGTATCCAAATACATGCTGTGTGCATGTCCAACCTGGAGAATTGCCCCGTTCTTAAAGACTGTCGTTCCCATTACAGCGTATCGGCCAATACCAATAAGGAGTTTCACCGGCTGATTCAGAAATTCTTCGAGCAGTGGGATCCATATCTGATCAACTCTGCCCGCCGATATTGCACTTACATCATTGTTGGCAAAACCAGTCAGCGCTCTTTCAATAATGGTCTGAGGAATAAGCAGCAATGAAACCAGTCCGGCAGCACCTACCCACGGCAGCATCTTTGTCCTGCGGGAAAGCAGGAAAAAAGAAAAAGTGCACAATATAATGACCAGATACGCACTTCTGGAATAAATGATGCCGACGGCTATCAGGGACAAGATTACTCCACCACCCCACAGCCAGCTTTTACGGCTGACCGCATATGCTAAAATGACAGGATATACAGCGATATAGAAATCCGCCAGGTTATTGCTGTGCATGCCCAACACTTTGGCAAAGCCTATCCGCACCGATTCAAAGTTCAGTTTGTTCGGTGTAAAGAAAGCATACAAGATCAGTAAGACAATCGAAAGAAGTACTATGGAGAGCATTATACTGACGACAATCTTCTCAATCTCATCCCTGCTCCGGACGAATATGCTGATCAGAATAAACGGCAGGAAAACCAGCAGCGGTTTGACAAGATTGGAGAGTAAATACTTCATCAGACTGTACTCATCGCTCCAGATCATATTATAGGTTTCTCCAATATAGGAAACGGACCGGAATACGGCAGTCATGAAGATAATCAGAAGTCCGGCGATAAAAAGTTTATCATCCCCCGTCAGCTTCGATGGTTTTTTCCCGAGCATCAGAAACCCGACAGCAGATATAGCAAGTAGATTGGCAAGCTTCATGCCGGGAATGCCTGCTAATGTCGTATCCAGTATCTGTGTGGCGGAGAAGGGCGTAGCAAGAATAAGGAAAATGATACTGTATACAGGCTTTTGCGACAGAAACAGAATCAGGGCAAAAACAAGGGCAATTCCCAGGGATATCAGTGGATCCACAAAATTTACGACAGAAAGAAATGTGGCCACTGCCAGCGACAAGAGAAGCATAAGTTTTGAAGAGGTTCTCGACTCTGAAGATTCCATCTACGATCCCCCCCTTCCGTCAATCTCTCCTGATACAGGTTCATGTTCGGCAGGTTTTGGATCAGATTGGGCTGATATCAGCTTTTGAATGATTTCCTCGTAAACCGGTGCAATTCTGGCAATATCATGATTGCATTTCACATATTCTAAAGCGTTCGCGCCAAGAATCCTCATTTTGTCCGGCGTGTAATCCCTTATAAACTGCACCGCATTATCCAACTCGTCCCTGCAGAAATGCCCAAGCTGATTTGTGCCAATAAAATCATCAGGATTGACATTAAATGATAATATTGGCGTCTTGCCAAGGCAGGCCTGTACAAAGGCATTTGGAAAGCCCTCATATTCAGAGGTATTCACAAAAAGCTTCGCCGAGTCATAATAGGGCTGTATCTGTGCAAATGGAACATAATCGATAAATTGCAGATTTTCAAGCTGCTCGGCCTCTTTCCTGATTGCGCTCTGCAGCTCATTTTCTCCAGGCATGATCATGATGAACCGTTCCGACGGCAGGCGCTTCGCCAACTCAATAAGCAGCTCAGGCCGCTTCCAGCTTTGCGCTCTTGCAACCCATAAAATGGTCTTCTTGTCTTCATAGGAAATTTCTTCATTAACATAAAATCCATTTTTTATGACCTGACTGTCGATGCCCAGCTTGCTGTCGAGCAGATCCCTCTGGATATCTGTCTGGCTTACAACCGCATCTGCTCTGCTGATTCCATACTTGTACAACCGGTGATATAAAAAGCCTTTACTCTTCGCATCGTTCAGATCAGTATCCAGGTCATGTGCAAGGCGAAATATAGTTTTCACACCCTTCAGTCTGCCCGGGATCAATGCAACCCAGCCCAACATTTCATTGTAGGCTTCAATAAAACAGATGTCAGCATCCATCTTCAGTGTTTCAAAAATAATGTTCCAGTGCCTTAAGAACTTTGCCCGGGTACCTGTATAGGATTCCAGATTCATATATTTGAATTTTCGCACCTTTATTTTTCCATACTGCTCTTCATGTTTCTGTCCGAAATCCCCAACATAAAAGGTGACATCATACCTGTCATTTTCCGCGAGCTTTGCGGCAAGATTGAACGCATCAATTTCCGCTCCGCCAAAAACTACATTTGCCTTTGCGTTAAATAAAGGATATGCCAAAAAAGATATAAAGCTTATTCTAATCCTGTCCATATACTCACCGCCAATTACTCTTATGAATTCTTACATTTACCACCATTCATCTGCCAGGTACCAACTTTCTAAACCATTTACTTTTCAGAATATATTTCATACCCTTCTGAATCACATCCCTATTGATGCCGGTACCATAACCGATTGCCATATTCAACGCAATGAATGCTGCACAAACCCATGCGATATGAAAAAACTTTTGTAAAAAGCTCCCATCAGCGCTTCCTTTGATACCTAAAGCATAAAACACCGCAGCAATCCCCAGGTTTAGCACAATGTTCAAAATAAAGCTGTTGATGATCTGCTTCCGGTCAATAAATCCAAACTGACTCTTCAGCAGGAAATACAGCACCAGAAAAATGTATATATAGTCAGCTGCAAGTCCGCCGATCGGGTACCCCCTGTATCCAAAGAAATGTATCACCGGCCATAGTATCAGAATATCTACAATGCTCTGGACCGTCTGCCACCAGAAGGAGATTCGCTGGATCTGCTTTGCAATAATAAGTCTTACTACGAAGCTGTTTATAAACCCATAAGGTAATGAGAGAATGAAAAAACGGAGAAAAAAAGCTGTCGGTGCAACAGATTCACGGGTAAACTCCCCCCTCTCAAATAGAAGCGAGATAATGCCCTCCGCATTCAATGCAATCATAAAACTAAAGGGTATAATCAAAAAAATCCCCGTTTTCAAATAATTGATAAAGGTTTTATTCAGCTTCTTCAGTTCCTTTTTTGCATAGAGCTCTATGATATTCATACCTACTACGGTTGCGATCTGGCCGACAATTACCATGGTAAATACAGTGCTGATTTTCTGTCCATAGTCCATTGCCGAAAACACTCCGCTGCTGAAGCCCGACATCAGATACATAACAACAAAACCACTCAAAAAGGTTGTCATGAACCCCCCGATAACATACCCGATATTACACTTGATTTCACTACTCAGGGAATAGGGCTTGAAGGAGGGTTTGCACTTAAGGACAAAGAACAGCATGAAGTTCAGCAGCAGGAACTGTGCCAGGTTTCCGATCAACACACCCATGGCAAGGCTTGAGACAGAAAACACATCCCTTAACAGTAAAACAAATACGATAATAATGATATTTTTCAACATGTCCAGAAACATCGGGAGCGTGAAATACCGGTAGGATGTGAATATATCAAGGATAAAGGTGTTTGCAATAATTAATACAAAGGTTGGGATAATGAACTGAAGAATACTCAAGTTACTTACGATATCCGCCATACTGAACTTTGAGATCAATCCAAGGATCTTCTCCGGCATAATCATGAGGATCGCAGTCACTACCGTGCCGATCGCAATATACACTAGATAGATAAAGGTGATAAATTTTTTCGAGTCCTCTTCTGATTCATTGGTTCTGATATAAATAGCGTTAGGTACAATTACCTGCTGGTTGACCGCGCTTAAGAGAGTAGAGAGCAAAATCACCATGGAAAGCATATATAGGAGGATATCAGTACTGGTCTGTGTCCCGAAGGCATAAGAAGCAACAAGCGATTGGGCAAAGTTGAACACCTTAGCAAACATGCTTAAGGACATGGACAGAATAATCGCCTTATTTGTATTCTCAGCCTTCAGAAGTATCATTTTCATAAGTAATCCTCCAGCCTGACGCCCGTCTTAATGATTCTTGCAGGCACACCGGCAGCGACACTGCCCTCGGGAACATCCTTTATAACAACACTGTTCGCCCCAATGATTGCGTTGTCGCCAATCCTCACATTGCCCAGCACTCTAGCTCCGGAGGCAATGTAAACCTTGTTTCCGATCACAGGTACATCCTCTATCTTGGAACGGCCGCCGATTGTAATACCCTGTCCTAAGACACAGTTGTCGCCAATGACAGCCCTTGCATGTATCACTACACCTATCCCGCCATAGGAACAGTAAGTCCCCTTACCGATCTTTGCAGTATATGGTACAATACTGTTGAATAACAGAAACTGAATATTGTAGATCAGCCGTGGCAGTAAAGGTATCCTTTTTCTATATAAAAAGCTTGCAAGCCTGTAAAAATTAATCACATTCATCACTATCACCTCATTGTCTTGTAAATACCCAAGTACCAACCACTTGTAACAAGAGCACATGACAAAATGTGAGATCACATTAAATGAAATAGGACCAGTGTACTATATAAATGGGCCCTGTGTAATTATTGACAGTAGATGCATATTATCGTATTATTTACATATAACAATATAGCTGGTGGCCTTGACTCTTCTTAACACTTAACAATCCTGACATACCGGTCCAGTCGCCAAGATAGTAAAAACCAACTCAAAAAAAGGAGAGAAAAAAATTCCATGACCACATTTTTTGCAAGGATTGCAATTGTAACAACACTTGTTCTGGCACTTTTGACCTCATCTGCCGGTTTCGCTTCAATAACAGAAAGTACAGTTTCTTATAGCCCTATAGAAATTTCATCGGTCTTGAATAACCCCTATATGGGATGGGCGCCATGGGCAAGCGGCGGACCTTACCAGCAGCCCCACAGACTCGTTTATATCAATGCAACCTGGCGTGAGCTGGAACCCCAGAAAGGAAATTATGCCTTTAGCACACTGGAATCCAGAAACAAATTCAGTTACTGGGACAGCAAAGGTGTAAAAATCATTCTCAGAATCAATATGGACTATCCCGGTTCGACATCCCACAAGGATATTCCGGATTGGCTTTACGAGGAAATCAACGGTGACGGCACCTGGTACGACATCGACTGGGGCAAGGGCTTCAGTCCAAATTACAACAACCCCAAGCTGATTGAATATCATAAGAAGCTTATTGCTGCTTTAGCCTTAATGTACAATAACGATAACCGAGTACCCATGATAGCGGTGGGAAGCGTTGGGCAATGGGGAGAATTTCACACAAAGAAAAGCAATAGCTTTACAATCCCATTCCCTAAGGTTGAGATTACTGATCAATATGTACAGCCTTACATAGACTACTTTACAAACAAGCATTTGCTTATGAGAAGGCCATTTCAAATTGCTAAAGACAACAATATGGGGCTTTTCAACGACTCCTTTGGAAGTCGTGCACAAACCTATGATTATTTTAATGACTATATCCAAAATGGCTATCAAGACTATTTGACCGGTGACCGTCATCCTGCTATGCCTGATTATTGGAAGACTGCGCCCTCCGGCGGTGAGATCGCCGATTATCCGGGCAACATTTATCTCGAGGATTCCAAGATCGAAGCCTCTTTGAAGATGCTCGCAGACAGCCATACCAGCTGGCTCGGCCCATGTTCACCATGTTTACAGCCTTCAAATAACTTGCAGCGCAACTATGACAGGATGCTGACAACCATGGGATATCGCTTTTCGATAAAATCCGTATCTCATCAGAGCCAGGTTCTTCCCGGCGACATTTTGTCCATTACAATGAATTGGGCAAACAAAGGCGTTGCACCATTCTATTATAACTGGCCGCTTGAGTTATCACTTACTGACGCCTCAGGTAATATTGTGACAAAAATGAAAACAAATGAAGATATCAGAACCTGGCTGCCAGGAACAAAGCAGGTTTTATCGGCCTTAAACATCCCGCAGGATCTTGCAGCAGGTACTTATACCCTATGCGTAGGGATTATTGATCCCGAGACAGGCTTGCCGGGGATCGATCTTGCCATAGAAGGCAGGAGATCCGATGGCAGATATTCACTTGGCCAGATAACAGTTGCGGAGCCTGAGCCTGAGGTTATACCTGAACCGGAGCCGGAACCTGAGCCGGAGCCGGAGCCTGAGCCGGAGCCTTCAATAGATACTTCGCTGGCAATCAAAGGTTCCACTTATGTGGAGATACCAAGAAACGGTGTCACCTATTCCGATTACAGCGCCACCATCAAAGATCAGTATGATGTTGTTTTACCAAATGCACAGATCACTTGGTCAATAGATGGCTCAGCAGGCGGAGTCACGCTGGATCCGCAGAAAGGTAAGCTCATTGTGAGTCCTTCGGCCAAACCCGGTAATATCAAGCTGACAGCCACCTCCGCAGCAAATGCGGCTTTGCAGTTATCAAAGACACTTATACTTTACGCAAGCCCCGAGCCCATAGCTACCTCTATAAGTATTACCGGATCAACCTATATAAAGGTACCACGGAAAGGTGTCACCTATTCCGATTATAAAGCTAATGTAAAGGATCAGTATGATGCCGTCATGAGTGGCGAGGATGTAATATGGTCATTGAATACCACATTGAATGGTGTCACCCTTAACGACGAAACAGGAAAAATAACCGTGACAACAAAGGCCAAATCAGCTACTGCGATACTGACCGTTGTCTCAAAGTCAAATAACGCCGTGAAAGAGCAAAAAACACTGATCTTTATTCGTTAAAAGTTTTAACATTCTAATAATGAAAAATCCTCTTCAAAAAGCCCGGGACATCCAAAGCATTGGATCCCCGGGCTCAATTTTATAAATTACAATATCCGTCCCGGCATATGCCCCTCATATATTCCATAAAAGGCTGGTTCAGATCCTCCCTTTTTAAAGCGAACTCCACCGTAGCCTGTAAAAATCCAAGCTTGCTGCCCACATCATACCGTTTGCCCGAAAATTCATACGCCAGTATATCCTCATTGCTCATGAGGCTTCTTAGCGCATCCGTCAGCTGAATTTCGCCGCCCTTTCCCGGTAAGGTTCTTTCAAGATGATCAAAAATTGAGGGATCAATGATATACCTTCCCAAAATAGCTATATTGGAGGGAGCTTTATCCTTCTCCGGCTTCTCGACCATCTCGGTAACCCTGTGCAACCTGTCTCTGACTGGTGTGCCATCAACAATGCCATACTGGGACACCATATCATCTGATACTCTTTGAACTCCCAACACATTGGTTTGGTATTCCTCAAAGACATCAATCAGCTGCTTCAGACAGGGCTCGTCGGAATCCACAATATCATCTCCAAGCATGACCGCAAAGGGTTCGTTTCCAATAAAAGCCCGGGCGCAATAAATGGCATGGCCCAGCCCCTTTGGCTCCTTTTGCCGGATATAATGAATATTTACAAGGTTTGAAATATCCTCGACCAGGTTCAATAGATCCAGGTTTCCCTTTCTTTTCAATTCTTCTTCCAGCTCATAGGATTTGTCAAAATGATCTTCTATAGATCTTTTGTTCCTTCCCGAAATGATAATAATATCCTCTATCCCTGATGCAATAGCCTCTTCCACAATGTACTGGATCGTCGGTTTATCTACTATAGGGAGCATTTCTTTTGGCTGTGCCTTTGTCGCCGGAAGGAATCTTGTTCCCAGTCCGCCTGCGGGTATGATCGCTTTTCGTACCTTCATACAATCTCTCCTCTGCTACCTTGTCCAATTATGCAAATCTGCCGTAACGATTGGCCCAATAGATATGCCTATTGGATACCCAGCCACGCTTACCTGTAAACAGGGCATTTTCGGCAATAAGGCTGTTTGCTTTATCTGAATACGGGTAATATAAAGAAAATACCAAAGGGGAGTCCTATTTATGAAACAGAGCATATTCAAGCGTATATCCAAAGGATCACCGGTGCTTATCCTCCTGATATCACTGTTGTGCTCCATTATATTCTCAGCAGCTTATATAGTGCTGAACCATATGGGGTATGAATCGAACACAACTGTTTATGTATCCGTCGGCGGCATGCAAAACAATACTGAGGATACCTATACCGACTTGCTGGCAGGAATGATTCTGACAAATAATTACCGTGAAATAGTTAAGAGCACACTATTTGCCGAAAAGATCATTCAAAGGCTGAATATGCAGGATATTTCACCCGAAACAATTGTAAAAGGTATACTAACAAATAAGACAGACAATGTTAACATATTACGTATTGCCGTACAGCAGGACAATAAGTCCAGGGCTGAGGAGATTGCGCAGGTTATTCCGGAGCTGCTTTCTGAAATGCCGGAGTCCATTCCCGGTGTAATGATCACTGTTTTGGATAAGCCCTCTGAAGGTAAACCGGTACTCCGCGAGATTCTGTTAATTGCGGCGATTTCCTTCATTACCGCATTCTTGTTGTCCTTCACGGCAATGTTTCTGCTCAGTCCCGGAAGCGGGATCATTCAGACTCCTGAAGACGTAGAAATAGCACTGGGCATGAAGGTGACCGGAACCATCCCGGAATATAAATTTTAGGAGGTCAATCTATGCCAAATAATACTTACAATGTGCATTTGAATTATAACCCTAGTATTGAGGAAGCCTATTTGGTTCTGAGAACCAACCTCCAATACCAGGGAATGGAACATAAAATAAAAAAGATTCTTGTAACCAGCAGTGGCCTGGGAGAGGGTAAAACCTCAACAGCGATCAATTTATGCATTTCTTTTGCCCAGGCTGGAACGAAAGTACTGCTGCTCGATGCAGATCTTCATAAACCCATGTTGGTTAAACACTTGGGAAGTGATAGTTTTGTCGGTATCACCAATTATGTTTCCGGCAATGTACCTCTGGATGAAATCATTCAAAGCACTAATTTGGAAAATTTTTACTTTATTACTTGCGGACCAAAGCCAACAAAGTCGCCTGACGTTCTTTCCTCCAAAAGATTTTCCGAGCTTATAGAACAGCTTGAAAAAGATTTCGACCTGATCGTCATTGACGCTCCTCCGCTGGGCAAGCACATTGATGCAGCTATTCTTGCAACTTATGCGGATCATACCCTGCTTGTTGTTAGATCCGGCTCAACAGATTACAGAAATGTACTTACGGCAAAAGAACAGCTGGAGAAGGTCGGTTCGAAATCCCTGGGGATAGTACTGAACAGGATGGATAAAAAGTACTACAAGATATACACTAACCACTATAAAGACCACGGTACCAGCAAGAAATTCAGCAGCGGCTGGTTTAAAAAGTTTTAAAGCGATTCAATTAAGCTTGAGGGCAGGGTGAAGACAATGATTGATATACATAGCCATATCATATACGGTACAGATGACGGAGCCCCAACAATCGAAGAGACGGAAAAAATGATCAGGAAAGCTCGGGATCATGGTGTTACGACCATAATCGCCACGCCTCATTACCAGGAGAACATTTTTACACTGGAAGGGGTTCAAAATCGTTTTCCTGTTATTTCCAAAAAGGCAAAGGAATACGGGATTGATATGAAACTGGGATGCGAGGTATATATTAACCCCTTTATTGACAGGCTTGTACTGGAGAACAAGTTCCTTCTGCTCAACCAGGCAGATTATATTCTGTTGGAGCTGCCCTATGAATCGATCCCTTTGTATACCTATGATATCATATATAAGCTCCAGCTTCAGAGAATTTCGATTATTATTGCGCATCCTGAACGAAACCTTAATCTGATTAAGGACTTTACACAGTTTTCCAACATACTGAAGAGAGGGTGCATGATGCAGGTAGATGCAGGCAGCATTGTCGGCGCCTATGGGGCTACGGTAGAGGAATTCGCGAAAAAACTGATAAAGCTGAGGATGGTTCATTTTGTCGCGTCTGATGCACATTGTGCTAAGGATTATGATGACTGGTATCTCAAAGCATATAAAAGGGTGCATCGCTGGGTTGGTTCGGAATATACAGATAAGCTGTTCACATCCAACCCCCAATTGATTTTAGATAACGACAGGAGCAGTATATATAGCATGATCTAGGCAACGCAAAAGGAGATGATCATATGATGGAACCAGTCGAAATACAACTACAATCACGAGTTGAAGATACAGTCGTAACAAGGGTAATCAGCCATAATGTACGGCTTCCGTACCGATTCGCAAAGCGCACTTTCGATATAACTGCGTCACTGTTTGCCCTCATTGTACTTTCTCCCGTGTTTTTAATCACAGCCCTTGCTATCAAGCTCGATAGTAAAGGCCCCGTTTTTTTCGCCCAGAACAGGTTAGGAATGAAAGGTAAATATTTTAAGATGTACAAATTCCGCTCCATGATTGTGAACGCAGAGCAACTATTAAAACAACTGGAGTCAAAAAATGAAGTAAGCGGCCACATGTTCAAAATGCGGAATGATCCAAGGATCACCCGTATTGGCAGGATCATACGAAAAACAAGTATTGATGAGCTTCCACAGCTTGTTAACGTGTTAAAGGGTGATATGAGCCTTGTTGGCCCAAGACCCCCGCTTCCCGGAGAAGTAAATAAATATGATAAGTGGCAGGATCTTCGGTTATCCGTCAGACCGGGCATTACAGGCCTTTGGCAGGTGAGCGGCAGAAATGATATAGGTTTTGAAGAAATGATCCATCTGGATCTGAAATATATTCGTGAAAGAAATTTTCTCTATGATCTGAAAATCATTTTAAAGACCATCCCGGTCCTCCTTGGGGACAGTAAGGCATTTTAATGAGTTGTGAAAGGAGCACAAACCCATGAAAATAGTGATTATAGGTGCTGTTGCGGCAGGTACATCTGCAGCTGCCAAAGCAAGAAGAAATGATGAGGAAGCCGAAATCAGGCTCTATGAGATGGACTCTGACATATCCTATGCAGGCTGCGGTCTACCTTACTATATCGGCACAGAGGTTGAAAGCCGCGCTGAACTGGTCCCAAGAGATACTGCCTTCTTCAAGAAAAAATATAATGTAGATATCTATGTCAGGCACAGGGTTATGGAGATAGATCCGGCTGCAAAGCTTCTTACAGTAGAAAACATGACTTCCGGGCAGGTTTTTCAAGACTCATATGACAAGCTTGTGATCTCAACGGGTGCTAGATCTGTCATCCCGCCAATAGAAGGTATAGCGAGTTCAAATGTATTTGCACTGCGCAATGTGACCAGCGCTGATAAAATTCGTAATTATATTATTGAACATTCCCCTGCAACTGCCTTGATCATCGGTTCCGGATTCATCGGTATTGAGCTGGCGGAAAACCTTTCTGCAAGGGGCATCCGCGTATCCATGGTGGAAATGGCAGAGCATGTCATGGCCTCGCTGGATAAGGACATTGCAATCCATTTGGAAAAACACCTGAGAGAAAAAGGTATCAGTCTGTTTTTGAATGATTCCGTGGTGAAACTGGGCGACAAGGCAGTATTAAGAAGCGGCATCGCCATTGATGCCGACCTTGTGATTGTGTCAGTCGGTGCAAAACCCAATACAGAGCTTGCCGCTAAGGCTGGTATTGCGATCGGATCAACAGGTGCAATACAGGTGAACAAAAGGATGCAGACCAACTTCGAAGACATCTATGCATGCGGAGACTGTGCAGAAAGCTACTCTTTAATCACAGGCAAGCCGATATACCGGCCTTTGGGTTCTACCGCCAATAAAACAGGCCGCATAGTCGGAGAACAGCTTGCGGGCAAGAATCTGGAATTCAGAGGCATACTTGGCACTTCAATATTCAGGGCTTTTGAGCTCACGGTCGCACAAACCGGCCTTTCTGAAAAGGAAGCGCTGCAAGAGGGTTATGATATTGTGACCTGCCACAACATGAAATATGACAAGCCTGAGTATCTTAATGGAAAAGAAATGATGATAAAGGCCATCGCAGACAAAAACACCGGAAAAGTGCTGGGCACACAGATTATTGGCAAAGCCGGTGTTGATAAGCGCATCGATGTATTTGCCACAGCTATAAGCTTTGGTGCAAAGGCAGAAGACCTGTTTCATCTGGATCTGGCTTACGCGCCGCCATTTTCCACTGCGAAGGATCCCGTAATGTATACCGGCATGATCCTGGACAATGCCATAAACAGGAACCGCAAGCTGATCTCTCCAAAAGAACTTAAAGAAAAAATCGAGGCCGGTGACGACCTTCAAATCATTGATGCAAGAATAGATGACCAGTTTGGGAAGTCTCATGTGAAGGGCGCAGAAAATATTCCACTCGAGCATATGAGAGAGGCCGCAGATAAACTGGACAGGGACAAATTCATAGTATCCTACTGCAATAGAGGCGTAACAAGCAATGCAGCACAAAATATTCTGATCAACAAGGGCTTTAAAAATGCATACAACTTATCGGGAGGGTACTCGAACTTCAAGATGTGCCATAAATCTTCATGTATCGATAAAAGTGCAGATATTGAGGGTGTGGCTGGTATAGACTTCAGCGAAAAGGATACCGGAATTAAGGATATCAGTAATAAGAATCAGTAAATGCGTCATCCTGTAAATATTTATATCACAGTGAGCAAAATTTTCGTTTTTGGGCGATAATTTTAATAAAAAAGGTATTTATTGTCTATAATGGTTACATAATTCATGATTGTGTTGAATTATTTGGCCAAATAGCTGAAATTCGAACAATTGTCTGCCCAGAACTGAATTTTTTGCTCACTCTGCTGCCGTTTTCAAATAATCGCATTTATAATATGGAATATGGTTACTTCCTGCGCCATGTCTGTTTTTTATCCAACAGCCTGGAAATATGCGAATGATCCGGTACCGCATCCTGCGCCGATTTATCTGCTTCATCCCCGCGCACTACAGACTTCTTCGGGTTTACTGTATCCTTCTTCGGGTTTATCGGTGCTTTTTCTGGAATTGTCACAGCCTTTTGTGTAGTCACCGCCGTAGTCACCGCCGTAGTCTTGCCCGTAGTCTTGCCCGCCGCCTTACCTGTAGCCTTTCCTGTAGTCTTACCCGTAGTTATGCCCGTAGCCTTGCCCGTAGCTATATCAGCCTTAATCTCAGATTCCGAAGCCTTTTCTTTAGATACTATCGCCTTCAACGCAGTTACCACAGTATTATCTGCGGCCACCGCTTGCGCCGGCATTTTCCTCCACAAATTAACACGTAAATTGAGCCGCTTCAAAGCAACATCGATTAAAAATAAAACAAATATTGTTACGTAGAGTATCTGAGTTGGATCCACTTTGCCTGTGACCGGCGGCAATTCGCTCTTAAAGACCTGGGCAGGATCGTCAAGCAAGCGTCCTCCGCCCTCATACGCAATCTTTTGAAGCAGTGTCTCATTGCTGCCCTCAAGCAAATCATATTCCGCGGAATAAGGCATAATCAACCCCGTACTGATTCGCTCACTTCTTCCATCATTGCCGGAAAGTATAATATCCGCAATATAGACCCCGCTTTTGAGGTTGCTGAAGGAACCACTGTACTCTCCCGGAGCTCCGGGCAACAGCTCAATGTCCTGTTTGGCACCGTCAGGCCCAATGATAGTTCCCTTGACATCAGTGGCTGTCATGAATGCGTCGTCTTGAGCCTTAACTGTTATAGAGCCCTCCCGGCCTTCAATATCAGATTCCACTGTATACCCCTGGCTCATATTCTGCTGAACCAGCCATGACACTGTATTCTTCCAGAACCTGCCGGAGTTCTCCCAATTCATCCAGTCATATGTCCATATCCCCTGAGCATCAGGTGTCCAGGCGACAGTCCTGCCAAGTCCATATTGCCAGCTTGCCAGAACAGGATCTTCCTCGTCGCTTTCCAGTATTACATTTGCTGTTTGCTTTGCGGTAGTTGTGACATATCCGTCTAGCTGCGGCACCGAATCAATGCCTTTGAGAATATCAGAAGAGCCTGCTGCTCTTGGAGCAAATGTCCTGTTAGTGAGATATTTCTTCCCTGCCAGGAACACTTCCTTTGCAAAGATCTTTGGAATATCTGTAAATTCATCCGTCTGGTAAAACCTTCCCTTTCCTCCGTAAGCAAGCGCCCTCATCAGAAGAGAATCCGCACTGCGGCCTACCGCAACAGTGGACAGTGTAATTTCCTTTTCCCTTAAGCCTTCGATCAAAGGCTCATACCCTTCCTTCTCAGCCTCACCGTCCGTCAAAAGAATAATGTGCTTCAGTTTTGTATCCAGATCCTGTATTGCGTCATAGGCAGCTTCCAGAGGCGGAAGGATCTGCGTTCCCCCGCCGGATCTGATGGAACCTATCGCATCCTGAATAGCCTGCAAATCATCAAGCTTCTGAGGCTCGACCACCCACTTATATGCATCGTCAAAAGCAAGCACCCCTATCATGTCATCCTGATTGAGCACCTCTGTTGAACGTATAGCCGCCTCCCTCGCCAGTTCCATCTTCGCAATACCATAATCTCCGCTCGACATGCTCCCCGACTTGTCAATAACAAGCATCAATGCAAGGTTCGGCTCTTCCTCCTTTGGCTTTATATCCATATTGACAGGCAGCAGCTTCTCCAATGTAGTCTTATAATACCCTCCGGGACCATAACTGTTGTCGCCGCCCGTAACGAGCAGACCTTTCCCCTGATGGCTCACCACCGTTTCCAGATTATCGAGGAACTTATCGCTAAGGCTGTCAGCCGGAACGTTTGCAAGTATGAACGCATCATACTTCAACAATTCTGCCTGATCTACAGGAACCTGCTTTGGATTGATCAGTGTCAGATTCATATCATCCTTTAAAATGTCAGCAATATTCCTACCTGCCTCGTCAGAATCCTGAATCACCATTATCTCAGGGATATCCTTAACGTATGTATAAGAGGAAAGCGTATTATTGTGTGAAACTGTATCCTCGTCGGCAAGCACCTCAACTGAGTAAGTCACCATTCCACCATTAGCAGCTTTATCTAAGAAAACAAATTGATTTTCGCCCTTATTTAGCACAACCTCTTTTTGTGTTGTCAGCAGACGATTGCTATACAGCCGGAGAACAGCCCCTGTATTGATACTGCTCTTAACATTGACTGTAATCTCGAATTGTTCATTTAGATGTACTGAATCCGGTATTTTCAGTTCCTGAAGCTGAACCTCATTCATAAAACCGGAGTTGACAGGATAGACATCAACGCTATAGCCCTTCGCTTTCATCTGCCTGACCTGAAGAATAGCATTACCTGTGTTTTCACGTCCATCAGTCAAAAGTATAACTCGTTTTTTATGATCCCATGGCATAATGGACTGTGCAGACACGAGAGCATTTTCCATGCTTGTAAATGTAGTATCAACTTGCGTTTGCAGGCCGTCAAACAGTGGGTACTTCGAAGACAACAGTTCAATCGATGAATCGCCTCCAAAATTGATGATTCCGGCCTCATCATTCCTGCCCATGCTTTTTACTGCCTCCCGGACAAAATCAACACCATGCTCCTTTTGACGGATACTATCTGAAGAGTCCACAAGAAACAAAGTAGTTGCCATAGTAGACATCTGCTGAAATGTAATTCCTGACAGCAGCAAAATTACCATCAACAGAGTAAAACTGCGAAGCAGAATAATTGACACTCTTCTCCAGAGTACCAGTCGTATCATATTCTTTGTTGTATAATACATGAATGCAGCTGCAGGTAATATTAACAGCAGCAGCCATGGATTTTCAAACTGCACTGCCATTGGCATATACCCACCATTCAATTAGTAATATTGCAAGCAATATCCACAACAGCGGCATCTTCAGACTCCACCCCAGTTGCGGCCTGCCCGACGGCTCCATATCATGGTCTTGCTGAACACCTGTATTCTTCCGTGATAATTCAAATTCTCTCTCCGAAGGTGCATTAACAAAAAGCTGCTGACTGAGTGTCTCTTTTTCCAGCTTCTGCTCAATTATATATGTTCCGATCTGTGCCGTCCCGTCAAAGGCTGTCACCGGAAATGGCGGTGCTATCAGTATCTTACTGCCGTCAGGAGTAATCACAAACACCTCTCTCGCTTCAGGATCCACAGAAAGCTCAATGGATTCACCGGCATTTACTGCCGAGATTGTATCAGCACCACCAGGCAGCAGTTCCTGTACAACTCTTGTCATGATTACAGGAAAAAATGGCTGAACCGGCAGATTGGTTTCATGCAGGTCAAATCCGAATACTATAATCCGGTTGCTCCCAAGATAGCCTTCAAAGGCTGTGATACCATCACCATTTTCCATAAGTGGATTGCCCCATTCCGGCAGTTGTATCAAATTCGTTTTATAAGCACCAAAGGAAATCTCCTGCTTCAGATTATCATATATCTTGTGCTTAGTTGAACGTATTTCAGTTTGTTCAGATAAGCCGGAAAAGGAAAAGTACTTGTTCTCCTGCGGATTAAAAAGTATTATGTGTCCGTCTTCAGGCAGCACCTCAGGCATTTCTCCATCAAATATGTATAAATCATACCCAATAAGCTCGTCCATATTCTCCATATCTGTCCTGAATAGCTCCAGACCGGGCAACAGGCCTAATACCTTTTCAAGAAAAATATTTTTCTTAGTTGTAAGCAGAACTCTGGCAGTTTTATCAGCGTGATTTATCACCCCTGCGGTATTATCCTTTTTCAGGACGTCTTCAGTATCGATGGTACATTCCAGCTTTGATGATGATTCAGGTATGTCAGTCCAATAAACGCTTTCGATTTTACCGGCGTCAACGAATACCCTGCGTGCGTCAACTAAATTACCATCGGAATAAAGGCTAACATCGAGTTCAGCCTCCAGCAATGAAAAATTGGCAATCCGGCTGAGCACAGTCATAGTCTGACCACTCTGGTGCTTGCGTTGTGTAAGCAGCGTAACGGCGTAATTGTCCCCGTTTCGATTATAGGAAAAATAACCGGCTGTGTCTTCAATTGCAGGGCGAACTCCGTCACCGAACCAGCTTATCTGTATTTCAGGCTCTTCACGTATAAGCATATCTACCAGTTCCATTGTTCTGTCCGGATCCTCCGCCGTATCGGTAACCCTCATATTTTTTATTTCCTGTATCACTCTGTTCTTGTCATCGACCTTATGCAGTACAATATATGGCGCTGCATCAGAAGCAATCAGTGAAAAGCTTGTCCCCGGACTGCTTGCTTCCACCAGCTTCAAAGCGTCCTTCTTAGCCGCTTCAAATCTAGTGGGCTGTATGTCTGTGGACTGCATACTAAGCGAGCAGTCTATTACAATCATAGCCGCTCCACCATTATTGCCTCCGCTGCGGAGGAAAGGCTCCGAAAGTATTAGCGCAAGCAGTACGATAGCCGCAATTTGAAGAAACATCAAGATGTTTTTCTTCAGTTTCTGCCATGGCGAGTTGGCTTCAACATCCTGCAAAGCAGTCTGCCATAGCTGAAGGCTGGAGGTTATATATTCCTCATGCTTTTGCTTCAGCAAATATAATATGATGATCACAGGTACAGCCAGCAATGCCAGAAGTCCCCAAGTGTTCTGTAAAATCAATGCTCCGCCACTTCCTTTATCATCTCTTCAACAGCCGTCTCCGAAGAAAACTGAAAATAGTATGCTCCCCATTTGGTGCAGCTTCTGTCTATAAAGCTCCTGAAATCGTCCAGCGCCCTGTCATAGGAATTCAAAAGAGAGGGTGTCACTGTTATATCTACCGTCCCACCGGTTTCAGCGTCAACGAGCCTGACTGATTCACTTAAATCCGGCCTAATCTCCTGAGGGCTCAGCATATGACACACATACACTGTCTGCTTATGATATGCGAGATATTTTAAGAGCTCACCGATATCCCCCTGAGTAAAGAAATCTGAAATAATAACTGTAATACCGCGTCCCCATTTAATACGGCAATCTTCCACAGCTTTTGTAATATTGCTTCCGCCTGTATATTGAACGTTTTCAAGAATATCTGTAATCCTATGAAAAAAATTCTTACCCCTTAGATTTCTACACACTTGCTGCGGATGCTCATCAACACAGCACATGGTAACCCTGTCAAAATTAGTGAGGCTGATATATGCCAATGCGGCGGTCAGCCTTCTTGAGGATATGCTTTTATTCGGTTCACCCCAGTCCATCGACCTGCTTACATCAAGAAACACTGTGACAGGGGCTTCCCTTTCCTCCATAAAGAGTTTGATAAATAGCTTTTCAAATCTCCCATATGCATTCCAATCCAGACGTCGGAAATCGTCCCCCGCCGAATATTCCCTATAATCAGAAAATTCTACAGAGCTGCCCTTGCTGCGTGACTTACGATTGCCTGCAGTCGTTCCGTCCAGAGAAAAGCGAGCATTTAGGGAAAGTCTTTGAATCTTTTGTAGAAATGTGCTATCAAATAATTGGCTCATTCCTAGCCACCTATCTCTTTAATTATTTCTGAAATTATATCATCTGGTATCATGCCTTCTGATGAACCTTCAAAATTCATAAATATACGGTGACGAAGTGCAGGGTATACTGTGTAGTAAATATCTTCAAATGCGACATTGTAGCGTCCTTCAAGCAAAGCTCTCACTTTTGCCGTTGATATGATTGCTTGAGCACCTCGAGGGCTTGCGCCAAAACGTACATATTTTTTTGCAATTGAGGCTGCGGTTTTTGTTTCCGGATGTGTCGCCAGCACAAGCTTTACTGCATAGTCCAGGACCGGCGTCGCCACTGGTATTTCCTTAACTGTTTCCATTAT
>JAEYRF010000143.1 GCA_023409615.1 Bacillota bacterium
CTATATGATATGGGTGCCTTCCCTGATAACTGCTTTACCATGACCAACAATGAAAGAAATGTTCTTTTCAAAGAAAAAAAGGCTGCGATGATTGTCCAAGGTTCCTGGTTCATCGGAGAATTTGATGCGAATGACTATACTATTGAAATCATTCCATTCCCATATGTTGAGGGAGAGGGAATCTATAAGAGAGCCATGGTTTATGGTCTGGGAGGTGGCTCTTTCCATATGAGTACTGTGACTACTGTGGATGAAACAAGGTATGAAGCTTCTGTGAGATTACTTAGAGCACTCACTTCTCCTGAAACTGCTGCATTTTTTGCCGCTGAGACCGGAATGATCAGCAACGTAGATATCAGCGATTATAGAGTTGAGTATAGAAGGCTGACAATCAAAGGAATGAAAATGCTGGAGCAGGCCAACCTGTTGACCGGTCCCCTGGATTCTTTTGTAGACCGGACTTCCTGGGAAGAGGATATTGCATTGCAGTTTCCTTATTTCCTCTCAGGTAAAATCACCGCAGAGGAAATGTGGGATAATGCGATCCGAAACGGTATTATACCTGAATAAATGGTACTGTACCTGAATGAACAGCATTATGCCTGGGTGAACCGTATCAGTATGAAAAAACAAGTGTTTTCGGGGGTCTGACCAATGAAAAATCCTTTCGGGGGTCTTCTCAGAATTTATAAGAATATGCCTATTAAAATCAAGCTGGTCGCGATGCTGTTTATTCAGGTCCTTGTGCCATTGATATTGATAGGCTTCCTAAGCTATAAAAACTCGGAGAGTATAATAAAGGAAAACTCAACAGATTATTCGAGAGATATCCTTAACATGATTCAGTTAAGGTTGAGCGATTATGTAGACAACATGACAGAAATTTCTCAGGATATTCTTTATGAAGAAAAAATTTATGATGTACTGAAGGGCAGTGCGGACATTGAAGATCCACTAATGCAATATGAATATGAAAACACTGTAAACAGTTATCTAAAGATGGTTGTCATTACCAGACCGGAGATCCGCTCCATTTGTATATATTCCAATGATGGCAGTAACTATTACCAGGACGACAATACAAAAGAAGCGGGTTCAAAGGATGAGATACCTTACCTTCAGATGATTGAAGAGGCCAGACTAAAAAATGGGAAGCCTTACCTGCACATTGTTTCTGAAAATAAGAAGGTCAGGCATATTTATCTTGTAAGGCAAATCAATGACAGGGACAATTTCAAAGAGCTTGGTTTGTTGGTCATGCATATGAAAAAAGAAGTGTTGGATGATGTGTATCAGGGCCTTACGGGAAATCTCCAGAACATCATCATATTGACCTCTGATTTGGAAATGATTTCAACCAGGGATGAAAAAGACCTGGCAATATACTCTGGGATTCTGTATGAAAAAATTATCGGAGACAGTGGCGAGGATGCGGATGAAAGCACAGGCCTTTTTGTATCTTATCTCACTCAAAAAAATACGGGATGGAAAATTGCCGCCTATATCACACTGGACGAACTGTATCAAGATGCCATTATACTCAGAAGAAATATCATTGCTTTGTGTATTATCGTGACCATGGTTCTGATTGTGCTGACACTATTCATTGCTGTTGATATCGTTAAGCCGATCAATAAGCTGGTCAATGGCATGAAAAAGGTACAGGCCGGCAGTAACAATGTACAGATACAGATCGACAGGGAAGATGAACTGGGCTTCCTGAATAAGGCATTTAATGAGATGTCCAGTGAGATTCATCATCTGGTCAATTGGGTCTACAGAGAGCAACTGACCAGGAAAGAGGCTGAATTGAAAGCACTCCAGTCGCAGATTAACCCTCATTTTCTTTTCAACACCCTTGAGGCCATTAATTGGATGGCGCAGCTGAACAAGGTTCCAGAAATCAGCAATACAGTATCGGATCTGTCTGATTTGATGGAGGCCAGTATTGGTAGGGATGACCGGTTAATCAGTATCAAAGAGGAATTTACTTATGCGGATAAATATATTTCTTTGCAGAAGAGGAGATTTGGAGATAGAATAGAATTAATAAAGAATATAGAACCTGACGTTAACAGTATAAAGATACCAAGACTTCTTATACAGCCCCTGATAGAGAATGCCGTCTACCATGGCATTGAGCGTACAAGGGGCAAGGGCGTGATTAACCTCAATGCAATCAGACAAGAAGACAATATAATAATTGAAGTCATAGATAACGGTGCAGGAATGGAGCGCGAAGATCTTGAACAATTAAATGAAAGATTGGCAATGGACAGCGATACGTATTTTAAGACTCTGGGCAGTAAAAAGAATAGAAGCATCGGAATAGAAAACGTTAACAGAAGAATCAAATTATTTTACGGAGAAAATTTCGGATTAGTAATTGATAGCGAACTTGGAAAATATACAAAAGCTGTAGTTTCGATCCCTTGTGAGATAAACGAGGGAAAGGAGGGTTTCTATGTTCAAAGTTCTGATAATTGATGATGAGCCGATCATACGCAAAGGGTTAAAAAACATTATCAACTGGAAAAGCTTCGAATGTGAGGTTGTCGGTGAAGCGGAGGATGGATTGGAGGGCAGTGAACTGATTCGTAAGCACTTACCTGATATCATTATTACAGACATTAAAATGCCTGAAATAGATGGACTTTCCATGTTGCGTGATATCAAAGATACGGTTCCTGACAGCAAGATTATCATACTCACAGGGCATCGAGATTTTGATTATGTCCATGAGGCCTTAAAAATCGGAGCATTCGACTTTCTGCTCAAACCTTCGAAGATAGAGGAATTGACATCTGTCATATCACGAGCAGTCAAGGAACTAAAATTCAGCATTGATCGCACGAAAGAGTTTGAAAAGCTGAACCAGCTCTTCACACAGAACATATCAGTTTTACGGGAGAAGCTGCTTTATGATATTATTTATGAGATAAATACGAACAAGGAAGACATTCTTCAAAAACTTGAATTATTTAAAATTAGTTCGAAGAATTTTTATATGATGGTTGTCCAGAATGATTCCGAGGACATAGACACAAAAGAAATCAGTCAATATGACAGGCATCTTTACCAGTTCGGCATCATCAATACATTCAATGAAGTGTTTACAGACAAATTTAAAGTGATTGAAGTCACACTGAATAATATTGGCATCGCATTTCTTGTCATGCCTCTGGACGAGAATGAAAATATTTCGCCTCTGTTGGATAAAAAATGCGCCTACCTTCAAGATATCATAAGCAATTGCTTTGGTTTTACCATTTCGATAGCCATAAGCTCAGAGGGTACAATACTTACTGAACTCCCGCAGAAATTCAACGAATGCAGGCAGGCATTGGAGCACAAATTTTACATGGGTACCAATTCGGTTATCTTCCATAGTGATGTTAATACATTCTTTAAATATGATGATCATTCCATCCTGGAAAAGCTGCAGAAAGCACTGGTTGAGGGGATTAAGTCGGGTAATGAGGATTCGGTGAAGGAACGACTACAGGACATCTATAGTTATTTAAAAAATATTGACCCGACAAAGAAAGACTATATTAAAAACTTCTACTGGAATACTATTTCCTCCATTAACAATATTAGAATATCTCTCTTGTCAGGTGAAGACGATAAAAAGCCTGAATATAGCGATCTAAGCGGGTTGTACGGATTGGTAGAGAAATGCACGAATACGGACGAGCTCAACGTGCTTCTTGATGAGTCGGCACGCAGCATCACACAAAAGGTCAACAGCTACAATAATAGGAGCATAAAGCTTGTGCTGCGCAAGGCAGTCGACTATCTCCATGCCCACTATAATGAGCAGATCACATTGAACGAGGTCGCTGAACATTCTTTTGTAAGCACCTATTATATCAGCAGGATGTTTAAGCGTGAGATGGGTAAGAATTTCGTTGATTACCTTAATGAGATTAGAATTGAAAAAGCGAAGGAAATGTTGAAGGACGTTCGATATAAAACATATGAGGTAGCAGAAAAAGTCGGGATACCGGATGCACATTATTTTTCCAGAATGTTCAAAAAGTATGTTGGTGTAACACCCACAGAATTCAGAGAGCAATAGCCTCTCAGCCGATGGTGGATAATCTTGTTGTATTATTTTGCTCATTATAGACGGCAATTATGTCCACGATTATGCAATTCACTCTATTCTTCAAATTGTAAAACTCCTGTAACATTAATGTGTACTTACCACATTAATTGTTAAAGGTGTGATAACTCAATGGATTTAGCAACAGTTCCAAGTACTCCGGTTACGAAAATGAAAAAGAAAAAAGGTTTTCTGCATGAGCTAAGGACACATTGGCCTCTTTTTCTGATGCTTGCTCCGGGTGCAATTGTACTAATTATCAATAACTATATTCCTATGTTTGGTATTGTAATTGCTTTTAAGAGATACCGTTTCCATGGTAATTTCTTTAAAAGCCTCATCAAGAGTGACTGGGTTGGATTTAAAAATTTCGAGTTCTTTATGAAAACGCCTTATGCAGGGCAAATGACACGAAACACACTTTTGTATAATTTTGCTTTTATATTGCTTGGATTGATAATTCCGGTCTTCTGTGCAATTGCACTTACTGAATTGAGGAATAAAAAGTTATCGAAGGTATATCAGAGCGTAGTATTTCTTCCTTATTTCCTTTCTTGGATCATTGTAAGTTATCTCGCTTATTCATTTCTGAGTATTGAAAATGGATTCATAAATAAGAGTATACTTGTACCTCTAGGTATGGAGAGAGTTGAATGGTACAGCGAACCTAAATACTGGCCGTTTATATTGATATTCTTCCAGTTGTGGAAGTACACGGGCTACAATATTGTTGTTTATCTTGCGGCAATCACGGGGATTGATCCGGAATACTATGAAGCAGCCCAGATAGATGGCGCAACAAAATGGCAGCAGATTAAGCATATTACCATACCAATGCTGCGGACTTTGATGATTATACTTACATTACTGGCGGTGGGAAGAATATTCAATGCTGATTTCGGTCTGTTCTATAACGTACCAAGGAACAGTGGCACATTGCAACCAGCAACTCAGGTTATTGACACCTATGTTTATTCAGCTCTTAGAAATACAAACGATATAGGTATGGCCTCTGCGGCAGGTACATATCAAGCAATCGTCGGTTGTATTACAGTGTTTACCGCGAACCTGATTGTAAGAAGAGTTGACAAAGACAGCGCATTGTTCTGAGAAGAATGTTTAAAATGGAGGAAATTATGTCGAGTTTAGTGTTAAGAAGAAGACAGAATGAAATTAGCGGCGGAACAAACCTGCTTTTAAATATTGTGTTTCTCATTGCGACTACTTTGTGTGTTGCGCCGCTGTTGCTGGTTATAGCGATCTCTTTATCCGATGAAAAATCTATTAGGGCAAACGGTTATCAATTTTGGCCTGAGACTTACAGCAGTAAAGGATATGATTATCTGCTGACAGCAGGTGATGCTATCTGGAGAGCTTACGGGATATCAATCTTCGTAACGATAGTCGGTACACTTTTGAGTCTGGCCGTTATAACACTGTATGCTTATCCGCTATCAAGAAGTTCATTTAAATATAGAAATCAATTTTCGTTTTTTGCATTCTTTACAATGATATTCGGAGGAGGACTTGTACCCTGGTATATTGTATATACACAACTTGTTCCCATTAAGAACACCATCTGGATTATGATCGTACCATACCTGATGAACACTTGGTATATGATGATTATGAGAACATTTTACAAGACTACCGTGCCTGAATCTATCATAGAGTCTGCCAGAATAGATGGCGCCGGTGAATTCAGGACATACTTCGTCATTGTACTTCCGCTATGTAAGGCCGGACTTGCTACAGTGGGTCTTTTCTGTACACTTGCTTACTGGAATGACTTTTATCTTCCGCTTGTATTTGTTACAGAGAGCAAGAATTTTAACATTCAATATTTGATGTACCAGACATTGAATGCAGTTCAGAACTTATTGAATGCAAGCAACAATATTTCCAATGCAAACCAGATTCTTGCCAATCTGCCAAGTGAAAGTGTCAGAATGGCTATAGCAGTCATTTCCATCGGCCCGATTGTATTGGCATACCCCTTCTTCCAGAAGTATTTTGTTAAGGGTCTGACAATCGGTGCAGTAAAGGGATGATTCTGTTGGCCCTGTCTGTAGAGGCCGGGTCGACAATCATATATATAACTATATTATTTAGGAGGTATTTTTCTATGCGCAGTATGAAAAGGTATCTATGTCTGGCACTAGTGTTGGTATTTGCGTTTTCGCTGACCCTTACAGGTTGCGGAGACAAAGCAGTTGACACTCCTGATGCTGCTCCAGCAGCAACCAAGGATGCTCCCGCAACAGCAGATAAGCCTGCAGACGAGCCTGCACCTTCGGCAGTTCCTGCTGAAACTGTTGAACTCACAATGACGCTTGTTGGCAACAAGCAAGAAACTGACACGGATCTTGTTATGGAAGAAATCAACAAATATCTGGCTGATAAGATCAACATCAAGTTGAATCTCCAGGTATATGGCTGGGGCGATCCTTACGAGCAGAAAGTTAACACAATGTTATCCTCTGGAGAGCCCTTTGATGTATGCTTCACAGCAAACTGGGCAGCGAACTACTACAAGAACGCAGCCGCCGGCTACTTCCTTGAATTGAATGATTATCTAGCAAAATATCCTGCAATTTATGAAATCGTAGGTAAGGACTTCGTAAACGGATCAGCTATTGATGGCGTTAATTACGCTGTTCCTACACTTAAGGAAACTGTTCACAACTGGGGATACCTTCTGCAGAAGTCAGTTGTTGACAAGTATGGAATTGACATAACTACTCTTAAGAAGATGGAAGATCTGGAACCCTGGTTTGAAAAAGTAAAAGCTGAATATACTCCACTGCTAGTTGTCGGCGGAGATTCACCGTTCCAGTTCCTGGATTGGGATAGAGTCAGTGATGATAACGTACCTGGCGCTCTATATCCTGATAACAGAGACAACAAAATCATCAACCATTTCCTGGCTCCCGAATCAATAGATATGTATAAGAAACTTCGTGACTATTATAAGAAGGGCTACATTGCAGATGATGCAGCTACAATGGAAAACACTGCTGAGCAGATGAAGACAGGAAAGTACTTTGCAGCTGAATCTTCACTGAAGCCTGGAAAAGATGCTGAAATGACCGGCAGCACTGGAATTGAGTGGGTACAGGTTGACATTACACAACCGGTCATGTCCAATCGTGAAACTACCGGCGCTATGCTTGCTATACCGGCAGCCTCTAAGAATTCTGAAAGAGCATATCAGTTTATAGAAATGCTTTATACTGATGCTAAACTCAGAAACCTGTTAAACTTCGGTATTGAAGGAACTCATTACAATGTCAATGCTGACGGCAGAATCACTCAGACTCAGGAAGGTCTTGACAGATATAACATGGGCCCAGGCTGGAGATATGGTGATCAGTTCAAGGATCTCCTTCTTGATAATGAAGAGCTCACAAAGTGGGAAGAGTTTGGCAAATACAACAATGCAGGTCTTGTTATGAACAGCCTTGGATTTGTATTCAATGATGTTAATGTCAGCACAGAGTCTTCTGCTTGCAAGACTGTTACCGGTACATACAACAGACAGTTACAGTGTGGCGCAGTTGATGTAGATCCAGTCGTAAAGAAATATGGTGACGAACTGACAGCTTCCGGTGTTGATACTCTTATTGCAGAGATGCAGGCACAGTATGACGCATGGAGAGCAAAAGTGGGCAAGTAATTAAAAGTAATTTGCAGGAAGCACAGACAGGGGTGGGATGATATCCCACCCCTGCTGAATTTACACAGTAATACAGCATACAAAACTCACTTGCTAATACATAGCTATAATGGTAGTATAAGTAAAAAAGCGGAGGTTACATATGAAATACGGTTATTTTGATGATGTAAATAGAGAATATGTCATTACAACTCCGGAAACACCCAATCCATGGATAAATTATTCTGGCAACCAGGAGTTTTTCTCACTCATTTCAAATACAGCAGGTGGCTATAGCTTCTACAAAGATGCAAGGCTTAGACGCATAACAAGATATAGATATAATAGTGTGCCGATCGACAGCGGCGGAAGATATTTCTACATACGTGATGAAAGCGGTGATTTTTGGTCACCCGGATGGGCTCCTGTCAAGAAGACACTTGATAAATATACATGCCGGCATGGTCTTGGCTATACCCGTATATCAGGAGAGAGGGGCGGGATTGCGGCTGAAGTGCTGCTTTTCGTGCCACAGAATTTCAATGGTGAAATACAGAAGGTCTCCATCAAAAACACAAGCAGCGGAGTTAAGAAGCTTACTCTGTTTTCATTCATGGAGTGGTGCTTATGGAATGCTTATGATGATATGACTAACTTCCAGAGAAACTTTAATACAGGCGAGATTGAATTAGAAAACAACACGATTTATCATAAGACGGAATACAGAGAAAGACGTAACCATTACGCATTCTACTCTGTAAATGCTGATATAACAGGATTCGATACCGATCGCAATTCCTTTGTCGGACAATACAACGGTTTTGATGCCCCGCAGGCTGTCGTCAATGGCAAGTCCGGTAATTCAATGGCGGATGGATGGTCACCAGTTGCATCACATAGCTTTGACATTACCCTCGCACCGGGAGAGATCAGAGAACTCGTATTCCTGTTGGGTTATGTTGAAAACGCAGAGGATCAAAAATGGGAAGCACCTGGCGTCATTAATAAGAAAGCCGCAAAAGAGATGATAGCGAGATTTTCCACAGTAAAACAGGTAGAGGATGCCTATACGGAACTAAAAAATTACTGGAACAGTCTTCTTTCAAAGTATACTGTAAATAGCCACGATGATAAGCTTAACCGGATGGTCAACATCTGGAACCAGTATCAGTGCATGGTTACCTTCAATATGTCCAGAAGCGCATCATATTTTGAATCCGGCATTGGACGTGGAATGGGCTTTAGAGACTCCAATCAGGATATACTTGGCTTTGTACATCAGATTCCATACAGGGCAAAGGAAAGGATACTTGATCTGGCAGCAACACAGTTAGAGGATGGAGGTGCGTATCATCAGTATCAGCCGCTGACAAAGAAGGGGAATAACGAGATAGGCGGGAATTTCAATGATGATCCGCTGTGGCTCATAGCATCCACTGCTGCATATATCAAGGAGACAGGTGATTTTGATATCCTGGAGGAGCAGGTACCCTTTGATAATGATCCTGCCAAAGCTGCGAACATGTTTGAGCATCTGCGCAGATCGTTCTATCATGTTGTTAACAATCTTGGACCTCACGGACTGCCGCTCATTGGCAGGGCAGACTGGAATGACTGTCTGAATCTCAACTGCTTCTCGACTGAACCCGACGAGTCATACCAGACGACTACAAGCAAGGACGGCAAGGTAGCAGAGTCAGTACTGATCGCCGGCATGTTCATCTTCATAGGAAACGATTTTGTAAAGATATGCGAAAACATAAGCCTCTATGATGAAGCGAAAGCTGCAAAAGCCCACATCCAGAACATGAAGGATACTGTAATGAAATATGGTTTCGATGGAGAATGGTTTTTACGCGCCTATGACGACTTTGGCAATAAGGTCGGCAGCAAGGAAAATGAGGAAGGTAAGATATATATTGAAACTCAGGCCTTCTGTTCTATGGCTGAAATTGGCTTGGAAAGCGGCGCTCCTGTGAAGGCTTTGGATTCAGCATGGAAACACT
>JAEYRF010000182.1 GCA_023409615.1 Bacillota bacterium
CATGTATGGGAACTGCATGTTATGTTAAAGGTTCCAATCTGATACTTGACAAGCTGAAGGAAAAACTTGGTATAAGCGTTGGAGATTGCACGGAGGATGGAAAGTTTTCACTTGATGCCTGCCGTTGTATAGGTGCCTGCGGACTTGCACCGGTTATAATGATTAATGACGATGTTTACGGAAGACTTACCCCTGATGATATTGAAAAAGTCCTGGAAAAATATAAGGATATGTAAGAGAATGAGAGAGCTATCGCTGCACGTGCTTGATATAATGCAGAATTCATCGGCGGCACATGCAAGCCGGATCAGTGTCATAATTACGTCAGAGGTATCTGAAGGGATACTGAAGATTGTCATTGAAGACAATGGCTGCGGTATGGATAGTGAATTTCTTGCAGGAGTAATCGATCCCTTTATCACTACAAGGACCACAAGAAAGGTCGGATTGGGGATACCACTGTTCAAGGCATCGGCGGAACAGTCTGGCGGCAGTTTTACCATCACATCGCAAAAAGGTGTTGGCACGGTGGTAACAGCCATATTTGGGATTGATAATATCGACAGGCCGACATTAGGAGATCTGCCGGGAGTTATTACTGATATGTCGGCAGCATACCCGAAAGTGCAAGTACGGCTCCTGCTCGAAAATGGAGATAAGCAGTTTGTTTATGATTCGGATGAGGTCAGGCAGACTCTGGGCGATGTTCCATTATCGGAATTCGAAGTGGTCAAGTGGCTTCGTGAATATATTGGTGAAGGACAAAAAGAAATTTTCGGAGGTGTTTTAAATGAAATCATTAGCTGAGCTTGAGGCGATAAGAAAGAAAACACTGGATCAGATAAAAATGAGAACAAACAAAGACGGTATCCGTATAGTTGTAGGAATGGCAACCTGCGGAATCGCCGCCGGAGCAAGACCTGTAATGAATGCTTTTGTTGAAGAAATCGGAAAAAGGAATCTTAGTGATGTGTCAGTAACAATGACAGGCTGTATCGGTGTGTGCAGACTGGAACCGATTGCAGAGGTGTTCAGTGCAGATGGGGGAAAGACGACATATGTGAAGATGACACCGGAGAAAGCTGCAAGAGTAGTATCCGAGCATATTGTAAACGGTAGAGTGTGCAAGGATTTGACCATTGGTGCTGTAGAAGAAGCGGAGAAATAAGGATCAGAGTTATTAAATACGATTAGATTGCAGGGAGGGAGCAAAATGGATTATTTCAGGGCGCATGTACTTGTTTGCGGGGGTACGGGTTGTACATCGTCAAACTCGCAAAAGATCAGGGAAGAATTTGAAGCGCAATTAAATAAAAACAAGCTGGACAAGGAAGTAAAGATGGTCATAACCGGCTGCTTTGGTCTTTGCGCCGAAGGGCCGATTGTTGTTGTATATCCTGAAGGCGCTATGTACACAATGGTTAGGGTAGAGGATGTACAGGAGATCGTCGAGGAGCATCTTGTTAAGGGCAGGATTGTAAAGAGACTGCTGGCAGGAGACAAGGAAGCTGAGAACACATCAAAAGCACTTGAAAATGTTGGATTTTTCAAAAATCAGGTTAGGATTGCATTAAGAAACTGCGGAGTTATCAATCCTGAAAACATCGATGAGTATATTGCTTATGATGGTTATAAGGCTCTTGCAAAGGCGTTGACGGAAATGAAGCCGGATGAGGTTATAGCCGAGCTCAAGAAATCAGGCCTCAGAGGAAGAGGCGGAGCAGGATTCCCAACCGGACTGAAGTGGGAACTGACAGCAAAGGCTATTGGAGACCAGAAATTTGTAGCATGTAATGCCGATGAAGGTGACCCGGGCGCATTCATGGACAGAAGTCTACTTGAAGGTGATCCTCACAGCATTATTGAGGCGATGATTATTGCCGGTTATGCAATCGGATCAGATCAGGGATATATATATGTTAGAGCTGAGTATCCAATTGCTGTTAATCGGTTGAATATAGCTATAAAACAGGCGAAGGAATATGGTTTGCTTGGTAAAAATATTTTTGGAACAGATTTCAGCTTTGAGCTGGAAATTAGATTAGGCGCAGGTGCATTCGTTTGTGGTGAAGAAACTGCACTGATTACTTCCATTGAAGGCCACAGGGGTGAACCTAAGCCAAAGCCGCCATTCCCTGCTGTAAGCGGCCTGTGGAAAAAGCCGACACTGCTTAATAACGTTGAAACATATGCTAATATTCCAATCATTTTGAATAAGGGCGCAGAATGGTTTACTTCCATCGGATCAGAAAAGAGCAAGGGCACAAAGGTGTTCGCCGTAGGTGGTAAGATCAACAATACAGGTCTGGTTGAAATTCCTATAGGAACTACACTCAGAGAGGTTATATATGATATCGGCGGCGGTATACCCAACGGTAAAAAGTTCAAGGCTGCTCAAACCGGCGGACCTTCTGGAGGATGTATTCCTGCAAGTCATATAGACACACCGATTGATTACGAAACATTAAGAGAGCTCGGGTCCATGATGGGATCAGGCGGACTTATTGTTATGGACGAAGATAACTGTATGGTTGACATAGCCAGGTTCTTCCTCGAATTTACTGTTGATGAATCCTGCGGTAAATGTCCGCCATGCCGTATCGGTACAAAGAGAATGCTGGAGATACTTGAGAAGATTACAGGCGGCAAGGGTGAGATGGAGGATATCGACAAGCTCGAGATCCTTGCAAAGAACATCATTGCATCGGCGCTGTGTGGGCTTGGACAATCTGCTCCTCAGCCTGTTCTGAGCACATTGAGGTATTTCAGAGATGAATATATTGCTCACGTAAAAGACAAAAAGTGTCCTGCAGGCGTTTGCAAGTCAATGATGAGCTATGTCATTGCTGCAGACCACTGTAAGAGCTGTGGAATATGTGCGAAGAATTGTCCTGTTGGCGCAATTAGCGGAGAGAAGAAAGTACCTTATATAATTGATCAGGACAAATGTATCAAGTGTGGCGTTTGTATGGAGAAATGTCCGTTCAAGGCAATATTTAAGAATGTGTAAAATGATGAAGAGAGGAGTGTAAGGTTATGGAAATGGTCAACATTACAATAGATACACGTAAAATTCAGGTCCCAAAGGACTATACCATTTTGGAAGCAGCACGATATGCCAACATCGATATACCGACGCTTTGCTTTCTGAAGGATATAAACGAGATCGGTGCTTGCAGGATGTGCGTTGTTGAGATCAAAGGAGCGAGAAGCCTTCAGGCATCATGTGTTTATCCTGTATCGGAGGGTTTGGAGATATACACCCAGACGCCAAAGGTCAGAGAGTCCAGAAAGGTAACATTAGAGCTTATTCTGTCGAACCACGATAAGAAGTGCCTCACCTGCGTCAGAAGCAGGAACTGCGAGCTGCAGAAGTTGGCTGAGGATCTTAATATTCATGATATACGATTTGAAGGAGAAACGATCAAGCACCCTATCGATCAGTTATCACCCTCTATTGTAAGAGATCCCAACAAGTGCGTACTATGCAGGCGTTGCGTAAACATGTGCAAAAATGTGCAGAAGGTAGCAGTCATTAATACAAACGAAAGAGGTTTCAAGACCATCGTAGGTTCCGCATTTGAGATGTCTCTGGCAGAAGTGCCCTGCATTAACTGTGGACAGTGTATTACTGTATGTCCTGTAGGAGCACTGAGAGAAAAGGATGATACTGATATCGTATGGAAAGCTCTTGCAGATCCTGATCTTCATGTAGTTGTACAGACTGCTCCGGCAGTTAGAGTTGCACTGGGTGAAGAATTCGGAATGCCTATCGGATCCAGGGTTACAAGTAATATGATTGCATCCCTCAGACGACTTGGCTTCAAGAAGGTCTTTGACACTGATACGGCGGCTGATCTCACAATTATGGAGGAAGTCACCGAGCTGGTGAATAGGATCAAGAATGGCGGAAAGCTTCCTGTGATTACATCCTGCAGCCCAGGTTGGATTAAATTCTGCGAGCACAATTACCCTGAATTCCTTGAAAACCTCTCAAGCTGCAAATCGCCTCATGAAATGTTCGGAGCTGTGTTGAAG
>JAEYRF010000195.1 GCA_023409615.1 Bacillota bacterium
TCGTTCCTTCCTGGGTCTTCCACTTCTGCATTTGCCGTAATATACTCTGCAATGCTGCCAATTACTGCACTGGCATATGATGAAAGGTCAAAATGGCATGAGCTTGCGGCAATGATGCCCTATTCAGCACGGAACCTAGTTCTCGGGAAATACTTGCTTGGGTATATTTGCGTAGCAGCAGCGGCCATACTTTCTTTTGTTGTTAAAATTGCCTTTTCATTCTTTTCAAAACAGCCAACTACAGTAAATATCTTTATGGAGTTATTACCGGTAGTTTGCCTCGCATCGCTCTTTTTGGCTGTTAATTTGCCTTTCATGTTTAAAATGGGCGTTGAGAAGGGGCGACTCGCATTTTTTGCTCTTGCAGCGATACTAGCCGTTGGAGGAGTTGTTTTTAAAGACAACGCTGCAAAATGGCTTAGTTCATTACAGATGAAGTTTATTTTTTTCATTGGATTTATTTTGTTACTTACAGTATTAATAAATGCTATATCTATAGCTTTGTCAATCAGGATTTACAAAAATAAGGAAAACTGAGCAATTGATTTAAAAAGGATAAAAACACTTTTGTAAAGTGCTTCAATAAAATATTTACTCCGGATGCTGTAAAAACTGCAATGTGTTCGTGATAATGGATTGTCAACTTAAGTCAGGCAAGCTCTATGAAGGAGATTACGCTCAACTTGTCGAATAACGATATTAAGCTATAATGATCGGGTAAAGATATGCAGGTTGATGCAGATAGTATTATTCAAAATTTGTGAGGTGCTCTAATGAAAATTTCTTTTTTAGGTGCTGCAAAGACAGTCACAGGATCATGCTTTCTTATTGAAACAGATACATGTAAATTTGTTGTGGATTGCGGAATGTACCAGGGAAGCAATGCCGAAGAAGCCCTGAATCATGAGCCTTTCCCATTTCATCCGGGAGAGTTGGACTTTGCATTGCTGACACATGCCCACATCGACCACAGTGGCCGTATACCAAAGCTTTACGTGGATGGCTTCAACGGACCTATATATGCAACAAAGGCAACGGCAGAACTTGCTGCTATCATGCTGCCGGACAGCGGACATATTCAGGAGTTTGAAAATGAATGGGTCAACCGTAAGCGTGAGAGAGCTGGTCTTCCACCGGTACAGCCGTTATATACCACCCAGGACGCTATGAACTGCATCAAATTGTTTGAAAGTGTGCATTATTTTGAAGATGTCAGGATCAATGACCAGGTAAGGGTTCGCTTCAACGATGCCGGTCATATTCTTGGATCCTCAATTCTAGAGATTTGGGTTAAGGAAAACAGAAAAGAGATCAAAATTGTATTTTCAGGTGATCTTGGGAACAACAATATGCCTATATTGAGGGATCCAAGTATTATTGACAGCGCGGATTACCTGATTATTGAATCGACTTACGGCAATCGAAACCATATGAATGTGGAAAACAAAATCGACCGTTTTGTAGAGATAATTACATCTACCATGGATAAGGGCGGAAACATTGTTATACCATCCTTTGCAGTTGGTAGGACACAGGAAATACTCTATGAATTATTTAAACAGCGCGAAAAATACGGCGAGAAGCTGACACATTTGCTCGAGATTCCGGTTTATGTCGACAGTCCGCTTGCAGTCTCAGCAACGAAGGTTTTCAGAAACAATCTTGATTGTTTTGATGAAGAAGCCAGATCATATATCGAAAACGGGGATAATCCTCTGGATTTCCCGGGCCTGCGTTTTACGCAAAGTGCGGATGAATCAAAGGCACTCAATGACAGCAAGGAAAGTCTCATTATCATTTCTGCCAGCGGAATGTGTGATGCAGGAAGGATAAAACATCATCTCAAGCATAATCTGTGGAGGAAAGAGTCGTCAGTTGTATTCGTCGGGTACCAGGCAGTGGGGAGCCTTGGCAGGAGACTTGTAGACGGTGCGGAAAAAGTTAGAATATTCGGTGAAGAAATCTCAGTAAATGCCCGTATCGAAATGATTGAAGGCTTTTCAGGTCATGCCGATCAGGACGGACTTATGAACTGGATGCAAAAATTTAAGAATAAGCCGCGTAATATTTTCCTTGTTCATGGTGAAGAAGAATCGATGACAGCTTTTGCCGAATTGATACAGGACGGCCTGAGGATCGATCCATTCATTCCGGAACGCGGCGATTCATTTATTATTACAGCACATGGCGTTTCCAGTGCAGAAGCACGGAAAGCAGCTTTCGTAAAGGCAGCTTCAGGGAGAGATCAGCATGGATATACTTACAAGACGCTTGAGATTGTCAATATGCTCGATAAGATTAGAGATGAGTTGGATGAAGCATCTGCCATTGTAAGGGATGATCTGAAGAAGGAGAAGAAGGATATCGAACTGGAAGCTTTGATGGAGAAACTGAAAAAGTTCGAGTCATATTTGGTGGATATTATTAAATAGGATGTGATTACATGGGGGAACTAAAGACCAAGCAGCACGATGAAGATGTTTCAGAATTTATTACCTCCTTTGCGAATACCGATCAAAAGCGTGAGGATAGTTTTGAACTTGTGAAGCTGATGCAAAAGGTTACAGGATATCCACCAAAGATGTGGGGTTCCTCGATGATTGGGTTCGGCAGCTATCACTATAAATCCGAACGTAGTAAACAAGAAGGAGATTGGCCATTAGTGGCATTTTCGCCGCGCAAAGCAGCAATCTCATTATATGTGTTTTCGGGTAATCAGGAGCATGAGTATTTACTGAAAGACTTAGGTAAGTATACAATGGGGAAGGCCTGTATCTATGTTAAGAGGCTGTCAGACATAGACCTGGAAGTACTTGAAAGGCTAATTTGCGGTACTATTGAATTTTTGCAAGATAAATATGGACAAAATGCTCGGACTTCACAGAGAGAGATTGATATTTGAGGCTAAAGTATAATGAAATTTATTTAATAATTAAGCAAAAAAACGGTGCATAGACCATGAATACAAAATTATGCTGCCTTGATTTTGTTTCCGAACAGTAGTATAATATTTATGATTTTAATCTGTTTTTGTAGAATGTGTAGAACGGAAGGCTTGATTTAAAAAAATGGAAGGATGGTAGGGTTATGCTTAAGTTTGTCTTTTTAGGTCTTTTTATCGTTATCATGGTTG
>JAEYRF010000243.1 GCA_023409615.1 Bacillota bacterium
TATCCACACTCAGCCTGATTTCTACCTTGTTTTATCAACATCGTCCATCTTTAATTATCAAAGTTCATTTTACAGCTCTGCTATTTCCTTACACCTTCATTTTTTCTTCCATTTTGCAAATGCCTAACAATATTCTACAGTATCCATAAATAGAATTATATGGTTCTCTTCTCCTGATTTTTTTGGGACTATGTGGGTCTAATTACCCAGCTAAAAACACCTATAGTCTCAACCCTTAATTGCTATTTAAACAAAATTGGTATAATATATATAAAAAAATATAGGAGTGGACGCAATGGTTTCAAAGAAGATACTCGACAATCTAAGCAGATCCTCATGGATCAGAGCGATGTTTGAAGAAGGAGAAAAGCTCCGCAAAAAAGTCGGAGCAGAAAATGTATACGATTTTTCGCTTGGCAATCCAGATATAGAGCCACCCAAAGCTGTTAAGGAAGCCCTGAAAAAAATTGTCCTTTCGGATACACCAAAAATGCATGGATATATGAGTAATGCCGGGTATTCAGATGTCAGGGCTGCTGTAGCTGATAGACTGCATAAAGCAAGCGGCGTACCTGTCAGCGCACAGCATGTGGTCATGGAATGCGGGGCCGGAGGCGCGCTGAACGTTGTGTTAAAAACACTTCTGAATCCCGGTGAGGAAGTTATCATATTTGCACCTTACTTTGCAGAATATCTGTTTTATGTAGATAATCACGGCGGCAAGGTCGTCATCGTCGATACAGACCGCTCCACATTCCAGCCTGACCCTCAGCGCCTGTATGATGCCATTACACCAAATACGAAGGCTGTTCTCATCAACACTCCGAACAATCCGTCAGGAGCCGTCTATAACCGCAGCACCCTTGAGAAGCTGGCAGAAAAGATTAGCGCACGTGAAAAGGAATTTGGAACAGAAATCTGTGTCATATCTGATGAACCCTATGACAAAATCGTATATGACGGGGTCGAGGTACCATCTATTTTTACCATATTCAAGCGCGCGATTATGGTCAATTCCTTCAGTAAATCACTTTCACTGCCTGGTGAAAGGATTGGGTTCGTCGCAGTCAATCCTCTTATGGGTGATACCACCGCACTGGTTGACGGACTTATTTTCTCTACGAGGACATTGGGCTTTGTCAACGCACCTGCTCTTTTCCAGAGAATACTGCCCGAGTCGCTTGATGCCACGGTAGATACAACCGCTTATAGAAAGAGAAGAGATATGCTATACGACATTATCACAAAGGCGGGTTTCAGTTGCTTCAAACCACAAGGAGCCTTCTATCTACTCCCCAAGACTCCTATTGAAGATGATGTTGAATTTTGCAGGAATGCAGTAAAGTATAATTTGGTCATCGTACCGGGTACTGGTTTCGGATGCAAAGGATACTTCCGACTGGCCTACTGTGTAGACGAAAAAACCATCGTAAACTCCCAAAAGGCCTTCGAAGCGCTGGCCGCAGAATATAAGTAAATCAGAGTTGATAAATCAAATGGAACGAGCTTTGTGATTTCCAATCCAAAAGCCCGTTCCATTTGATTGTTTACTTAATTTAATCCCTTGACTTGATTACGAGCAAGAAGCCTTCCTTCACAGTAACCGTAGCAATACCGTCTGCAAACTGATTGCTGACGCCCCATGAGGAGCCCACTTCCAAAGTCGCATCGTCAAGTGGATAATACAGTCCAGTAGTTGTCACTCCCTTTGCGCTGCCAGCCAGAGGCAACAGTGTTATAAATATTCCTTCCTCCCTCTCAAGTGTGATGCTTTTGTTGATTAGCATCACTTCATTATGTTCATTGGCAATCATACCCTCTACATTAAGGTCTGCCATTTTTTTTAGTAAAAAAATATTGGAGAGGGAATGATCGAGTCTTGAACCAACGGCGCCAAGCAATATAATACTATTGCAGCCTTTTTCGCACGATATTTGAATCGCAAGTTCACTGTCGGTCATATCCTTTTCTGATGGAAATCTAATCATTGGAACGCCTGCTTCGGCCAATGCAGATAAATCATCTTCACAAATTGAATCGAAATCACCAATCAAATAGTCAGGCGTAACATGTAATTTCCTGCAGTGGCGTGCTCCGCTGTCCACACACAGTACAAGCTCTGCTCCCTGTACATACTTTTTGATTGAATTATAATCTTCAATAGTGCCTCCGCAAAAGATGACGCAGTTCATACGTAGCCACCGAAGGCATTTTGCCTGAGCAGGCGTATGATTTCGGCAGCGTCGGGGGCATTGAACACAGTTGATCCGGCTACAAGTACATTTGCACCGGCCTCGGTAATCCTGTAGATATTATCAGGATCGATCCCTCCATCTACCTCAATGTCCAGTCTGAGACCACGCTGATCTGCCATTCTCCTCAATTCACGAACCTTTTGTGTCATTGATTCAATGTATCTCTGGCCACCGAATCCTGGGTTGACAGTCATCAGCAAAATCATATCCACGTCGGGCAGAACTATGTCGAGTGTGTTGAGTGGGGTAGCAGGATTCAGGACCACAGATGCCTTTATATTCCGCTGCCTGATGTGTTGTAGTGTACGATTCAGATGCGGGGTATTTTCGATATGCACGGATATAATATCAGCTCCGGCATCAATAAAACTATCTATGTACTCATCCGGGTTTTCTATCATTAAATGGACATCAAAAGGAAGCTTTGTTGTATTGCGAAGGCTTTTTACTACAGGTGGTCCAATCGTGATGTTAGGCACAAAATGGCCGTCCATAACATCGATATGGATCATGTCGGCACCGGCCTTTTCAACTTTACTTATTTCATCTCCAAGTCTGGAAAAATCCGACGCCAGAATGGATGGAGCAATTTTAATCATCGTTCATCACCTTCCGTATGATGCTATTTATATTTCATCTCATCTTCCTGCTTTAATAGTGCATGCAATTCAACGTACCTCTGGTATCTCCCGCCATCAATATGCCTATCATCCACTGCTCTTTTCACTGCGCAGTCCGGTTCATTGATATGGCTGCAGCCGGCAAATCTGCAATGCTGTACATATTCACAAAATTCCGGGTACAACTGCTGTAGTTCACGAAATCCGACCCCCGCAAGTTCAAAAGAACTGAACCCCGGAGTGTCCACAACATAACCGCCGCCTTCAAGTTCTATAAGTTCTGCATGTCTTGTTGTGTGCTTTCCCCTATCAATTCTATCACTCAATACACCGGTTTTCATAACCATTGTGTTCATTACTCTGTTGAGCAGTGTTGATTTTCCAACTCCCGACTGCCCTGCAAAAACAGAAATGCGATCCTTTAGCAAAAATCTCAATTCATCAAAGCCATTTGTATCTTCCATATTTGTTTCAACAACATCGTACCCTGCAATAACATAAGAGCTACATAATGCTGTTCTGTTGCCTTCCTTATCAAGATCTGTTTTATTAATACACACAACGGCCTTGATATTTTTCCCCTCGGCCGTGACCAACAGCTTATCCAGCAGCATAAGATCCGGTTCAGGGGATTTCGCGGCAATCACAGCAACTATTTGATTCACATTGGCAACAGCAGGCCGTACCAGCACGGAGGACCTTTCCTCAATCTGATCTATACTGCCTTTTTTTTGAATAGAGTCAGTCATTGAAAACAAAACTCTATCTCCTGTCAGCGGCGTTAATTTATTTTTACGAAATATCCCTCTGGCTTTACATTCAACTATGCTTCCATCTTCAGACGAAACATAATAAAATCCACCTATTCCCTTAATAATAATGCCTGACGGCAATCTGCGAACCTCCCCTGTTTGTTGCTAATAATCACCCTCAAGTGCCAGATCCCCATCAAGTTTGACAATTACATGAGTCGCTCCCTGGTCGGCCAAGGTTATCTCTACGCTGAACGGAAAACTGGATACAGGTATCAGCTTATTGAATTCAATCCTCGATACATTGGTATCTGAAGGTGTTGTTTCTACAAAAACCATAACCTCACTGCCATAAGATTTACTCGGATTCAGAGATACAGGAAGCATCCTGGTTTTCTTAGCTGTATCATTCGGTGTTGTTGGTGTATCGGGAGTATCTGTAGAACCGGGGTCGCCAGGCGTGCCATCTGTCCCGTCTCCCGGAACAGTAGTTCCCGGTTGTTCCTCAATTGGATCTTCTTCTATAGGAGTAAAATTCATTTCCACAGCAGTAAATTCTTCCACTTCAGAATCAGGTAGAGGATATTGCTTTGTAATCAGTGCCACATCACTGACTTCATCTGCAGGAATGATAGCACCTATAGTCAATCCACTATCCAGAATTTTCTTTTCCGCTTTTGCACGAGTAAGCCCTATAAGATATGGCACTCTTACCATCTCCAGCTTTGGTCCCAGACTTACATATACCGTTACATTCGCATAAGGCTTGACTTCCTCTAATGCAGCCGGCTCAGTTCTTATAACAGCGCCGATGGCAACTGTCTCGCTATTCTCTGTCATCTCCTTCGGAATCAATTCCAGACCTCTAAGTATCTGCTCACCTACTCTGGATTCCTGACCTGATATATCGGGGATCTGCACCAGCTTAGGACCGGCACTTACCCTAAATTTAATGGAGTTGCCAGGCTTAAGCGTATTCCCTACAGCTACATCCTGAAACATAATAATATCCTGTTCGATCTTATCATTATTGACACGTTCATAATCAACAGCTTCAATGCCGTATTGTTTTAATACCTCCCGCACATCGTTTATGTCCTTGTTAGTAAAGTCCTCAACCACGTATGCTTCTGAAGGTTCCGGTGTAATAATCGGAATAAGAAGCTTTAGTCCAATAAAAAATATAATTCCAGCTATAATGAGGCCGGCTGCAATCCCAAGCCACATACTCAGCCGATCCTTTTTCTTACTTGCCTTCATATTCTCACCTTCATCAATTACTGTTCTGTCTCCTGGATATATCTTAATTCCATTTCCATTCACATGTCCGTTGCTATATCCATATCTATTTCCGTTTTCATTATCAGCTTCGTTTTCATCCTCTGCAAGCGTTTCTATCTCTGCTCCCACTGCCTGCATCTTTTTCGTAGGAAGATCTTCTGTAATATTACTTCCGGCAATTCTAGTATTAGGATCGTTCAGCGTTCTCTTCAGATCGTTCAGCATGTCTGAGGCCGTCTGGTAACGCAGATTTTGATCCTTCTTCATTGCCTTTATTATAAGGTCGTTTACACCCTTTGGTATAGAAGGATTTACCTCGATCGGCCGCTCTGCTTTTTCCTGAATGTGTTTAAGCGCAACTGCTACCGGCGATTCTCCATCAAAAGGAACTCTGCCGGTCACCATTTCATAAATCGTGACACCCAACGAATATAAATCTGACTTTTCGTCTGTGAAACTGCCTCTTGCCTGCTCCGGCGAAAAGTAATGTACAGAACCTATGGTGCTGCCAACCATGGTAATCGTAGCTGATGTAACAGCTCTTGCAATACCAAAATCAGTGACTTTTGCAATGCCCTCACTTGTAATCATGATATTATGCGGCTTGATGTCACGATGTACAATATGGTTTTTATGCGCCTGTTCCAGTGCAGAGCAAATTTGTACTGCTATTCCGATTGATTCTCGCCAAGGCAGAACACCTTTTTCATTGATATAATCCTTTAGAGTGATTCCATCAATGAATTCCATCACAATATATTGCGAGTCATCCTGCTTGCCAACATCATAGATTGACACAATATTAGGATGATTCAGGCTGGCTGCTGCTTGTGCTTCCACACGAAAACGTTTTACAAATTCCTCATCATCAGTGAATTCACTTCGGAGTATCTTCACAGCAACATAGCGATTGAGCAGCAGACATTTGGCTTTATACACGATAGCCATACCGCCCCCGCCGATTCTTTCAATCAATTGATATCTATTTCCAAGTAGTCTACCTTCCATATTCACACCTTCACTCAAATTTGATAACAATCACAGTAATATTATCTTCGCCGCCTTTGCCTTTTGCTGCATCGATTAACTGTTCACAGGCTTTTTCAGGCTCATTATCTTTGATTATATTATATATTTCGTTTTCACAAATCATATTTGTGAGGCCATCTGTACAAAGCAGAAAAACATCGCCGTTTTCTGCTTCTAAGTCCATTAAATCTACCTCAATATCTCTCGAAGATCCGATAGCCCTCGTTATAACATTTTTACGCGGGTGGCTCTCCGCTTCCTCTCTTGTCAGTGACCCATTCTTGATCAATTCCTCAATATATGAATGGTCCTCCGTAATTTGCCGCAGGTTCGCACTGCGAGCCAGATACAGCCTGCTGTCTCCGACGTGCGCCACTGTAACCTTACTGTCGGTGATCACGGCCATCGTAAGTGTCGTGCCCATTCCATTTGTCTCAGGTTTACTTAGAGATGCTTCAAATACGGTTATATTAGCATCTCCAACAAGCTTTTTAATCTCTTCTCCAATATCCTGGCAGGAAAAAAGCTGGCTGCTACTATGCTCAATATAATCACTTATGTAATCAACTGTCATTCTACTGGCAACTTCGCCACAGTTATGACCACCCATTCCGTCAGCTATAATAAATGCAGATGGATTTTGTGAAGACTCCGGAATAATCCTGTAGGAATCTTCATTAATTTCTCTTTTAAGTCCTCTGTCTGTTCCGGCTGCGAATTTCAAGCTTCAACACCTCTTATTCACCCATCTCGCTTCTTCTGAGTTGGCCACAGGCCGCATTGATATCCGATCCAAGTTCGCGCCTGATTGTTGTCTCGATGCCCCTTTTTGCCAGCAGTCCTGCAAAGTCATCCATATGTCTTCGCTCACCTTGCCGATAACCTGTACCGGCAACGGCATTTACAGGGATCAGGTTAACATGGCACAGTAGTCCTCTAAGTCTTGAAGCAAGTTCGATGGCATTCTCCAATGAATCATTGACACCCTTAATTAGTGCATATTCAAACGTGATTCTTCTTTTGGTTTTCTCTGTATATATCTTACATGCTTCAATGATTTTGTCAATAGTGTACTTACTTCCAACAGGCATGATTTGAGCCCTTATACGGTCATTAGGGGCATGCAGAGAAATTGCCAGATTCACCTGCATGTTTTCACTCGCAAATTCAATAATACGAGGTATAATGCCGCATGTGGAGACAGTCATATGCCGGTGTCCGATATTTAATCCCTCCGGGTCATGAGCCAGTCTCAAAAACTTTAATACATTATCATAATTATCAAAGGGCTCTCCAATACCCATTATAACCACATTCCCAACTTTTACCCCGCTGTCGCGCTGTATGGCCAGTATCTGTTCAAGCATCTCCCCTGCGGTTAAATCCCTCCTGAAACCCGCAATAGTCGAGGCGCAAAAGCTACAGCCCATTTTGCAGCCAATCTGTGACGAAATGCATGCAGTGTAACCATGGTTATACTCCATCAGCACACTCTCGATCACATTGCCGTCCTTTAGTTCAAATAGGTATTTGGCAGTACCGTCAATGGACGATACAAGCTTCTTTCTAATATTTAGACCTGAAACATGCGCAAAAAGTTTCAATTCCTGTCGAAGCTGCTTTGACAGATCGGTCATGTCGTCAATATCTGCTGCACCTTTTGCGATCCAGCTGAAAATCTGCTTCGCTCTGAATCTTTGCTGACCCATATCCTGCAGCATTTGCTCCAGTTCCTTTATATTCATGTCAGGAAGATATTTTGTCTCCACTTAATTTTCTCCTCAGTCTGCTGCTCTCTTGTTAGTCTGCTTCTCTCTTCTTAGTCTGCTGTTTTTTACTCAGTTTATTGCTTTCTCCTCAGCCTTGCTATAAAAAACCCGTCTATGCCATCCCTGTTAGGATAAAGCTGTAATGTGCAGCCGCTTGCATACTCCGCAAGTACAGGCGGCAAATACTGCGCTATATCATCTGTGTTAAAATCATCATTGTTATCTAAAAAGCTTCGTATAATATCTTCATTTTCCTCGGGCAATACTGTACATGTGCTGTATACCAGTACCCCTCCAGGCTTCAGGGCACCTGAAACAGATTGTATCAGAGTTTTTTGCAATGTCATAATGCTCTCAATATCCTTCGTCTGTCTAGCCCATTTTATGTCAGGTTTTCTGCGGACAATTCCAAGTCCTGTACAAGGTGCATCCAGTAAAATCCTATCAAATGCTTTTTCATGTGAACTGTCAGGCAAAGCTGCGTCGTGCAATTCGCTTTTCACAATATGTATTCCCAGTCTGGCTGCTGCAGAATCAATCAACTTCAGTTTGTGCTCATGTATATCTCTTGCGATAATCGTCCCACTGTCCTGCATGAGCTGTGCCATATGTGTAGCTTTACCACCAGGTGCGCTGCATGCATCCAGGACGGTTTCTCCTGCCTTCGGCGCCAGTACTGCCGCAGTCAGCATTGAGCTTTCATCCTGTACCTGAAACAGGCCATCCTCAAATGCCTTCAGCTTTGCAATCGCTGTGGTGCTTTTAAGTACGACTGCCTCCCGGACATATTTCCCGGCAGTTGCTTCCACACCTTCTGTTTTTAACGCCTCGACCAGTTCTTCAGGTGTAACACGCAATGTATTAGCCCGCAGCGTCAGTTCAGGCGTACCGTTCCCTGCATCCAGCAGGCCTTCTGCAAAATCGGCGCCGAATAGTCCGATATATTTATCAACAAGCCATTTGGGATAGGAGTACCGGACTGACAGATGACCCGTAATGTCCTGCTCCTTTGATGGTACTGCGACTCCGGCGCCATTTCTTGCAATATTGCGCAGTACAGCATTAACAAATCCGGACGACGCCTTATGCCCGTATCTTCCTGCTAAATTAACACTTTCATTACAGGCAGCTGAATTGGGCACCCGTGTCATGTAAAGAATTTGATAGGCTCCCATCCTTAATATGTTCAATATCCATGGGGATAGCTTTTCCATTTTAATGTTGGAATAGGCCGCGATAACTCTGTCGAGTGTGAGCTTCCATTTGACGGTACCATAGACAAGTTCCGTCACAAATGATCTGTCGATATCGCGTAGTTCATCCGAAGAAAAGTGCTTATTAAGTGCAATATTTGAATACGCACCTTTTTCATTGACTTCAATCAATATTTTCAGAGCAGCTTCTCTTGCAAGATCCAGTATCATCCCAACCTTTCATAAATTATCGTATTGCAAAAAGTTCCGTTCACTCGCATATTATACTGTCCAGCTTTTCCCTCAAGAGCTCCACATCAACTGATGTGTTCACACATGGTCCGTTCGGCCTTTGGTTCAGAACACCGATCACCGGTATTTTACTTACATCGGATATTCCAATTGCAAGATCCCTTTCACATGCCACCGATAGTACAAACTCCGGCTTCACCTTTGCAATGGCATTGCGTGCGGCAGTACCACCTGTTACTACTATGGCCTTTACCCCTTTTCCCTCTGAAAGCTCCCTAATGTCTCCTATCGTGCAGCGACCGCACTTTTTGCATCTGGTTATATCCCCTGTTATTTTTAACTCACATTCGGAATTCTGTAGGCAATGTGGCAGTAAAATCATTATCTTGTCAGCCTTCTTACGTATTTGGCTTGATTGTACGAATAGATTGTTTATATCAATAAATAGGCCTCGGATCATGTCTTTATCCTTCTTCAGTATATCCGTAACAAAAAGCGCAAATGGAATAACGAGTTTTAAACCAAGCCTCACGGGAATAAGCAGCACGGGATGTAGCTTCCTTCTTCTTACAGCTCCGAAAACAGCAGCCATGGATACAACAACCAACACCATAATAACAATGGCTATCAGAATTAAAACGGATAAGACCCTGTTATATGAATCAATGGAAAAAAAGCTTTGAACATATGAAAATAACGCAGCAGCAACACCAATCACAATTAAAAATAGAAAAGAATAACCCATGAAGCTGCGTAGTCGTTTATCCAAGAATTTCACCTTCGTCCATATTGTGCCCACATTCACAAATGCCCAATCTTCTACAATTGTCAAACTGTAATTCGCTTATTCGTAGACAGCCGTCTCCGGTCGCTACAATCAAATTTTCCTTAAAGATCTTCATAATCAAACCTGCAGGCTTTGAACCCGACAATCTTAAAAGCTCTGCTTCCGCTGCATTTTCCGGAGTAATCACAGGACATGAATCAAGTACCGTAGTCTTCCAGACCTTTATCCTGTTACATTTATAAAACGTATAGGCTCCGGGCCACGGATTTGTGCCGCGAACAAGGTTATGTATCTCTCGTGCACTTTTGCTCCAGTCGATCAGTCCGCTTTCCTTTGTCATCATCGGCACATAAACGGCCTTCGAATGATCCTGCTGTGTTC
>JAEYRF010000059.1 GCA_023409615.1 Bacillota bacterium
CATGGTCTGCGGCACATTTTTGTATCGCTGTCGCAACGATATCTCTTGCTTTTCTGTCGGCCTCTTCTTTCGCTTTTGCTTCCAATTCCTTAACAAGTATCGCTAATTCATGTTTAACTTCATCTTCAACATTTCTGATAAGATACTGTTTAGCATCTTCAATCGATAATCCAGAAATTCTTTCCAACTCATCGAGTTGTCTCTTCTGAAGTTCAGCGACTTTCTCCTGAATAACTTGTACCTCTTTGGTCTTCTTGTTAAGCGCTTCATCCTTCTGCTCCAGGGCTTCTACCTTTTTATCAAGGGATTCTTCCTTCTGAACCAGTCGTCTTTCCTGTCTTTGGATTTCGTTTCTTCGTTCTTTGATTTCCCTGTCCAGTTCCATTCTGCTTCTGTGAACCTCTTCTTTCGCTTCCAGAAGAGCTTCTCTCTTTTTACTTTCGGCTGTCTTCAGTGCATCATTGACAATTCTCTTTGATTCCTGTTCAGCACTGCCGATTTCTGATTCTGCATCACGTTTTCTGCGGTTATATCCAATACGGAACGATATAAACGAAGCAATTGCTGCTCCTATTACAAGGCCAATAAAAATTCCAATAGCCCATTCAATAATAACACACACCTCCTTGTATTCAGTTTTCAATGGTCGTGCCGGTCGTATGGGCGAGCAGTTGACTTTAGTCAACGACCAGCCCCGGATAAACCGGCTATTCATACATTCGGATGGCTTGCGCCATCCGTTATTATACGAAATACAAATTAATTGTAAACTTATTTAATTTTTATGTCAAGAAAAACTAAACTGCCAGTAGATTGTAACATCAGTTGTTTGCCGCTGTAATGGTATTCTTCATAAGCATTGTAATAGTCATTGGCCCAGCTCCTCCCGGAACAGGCGTGATTGCGGAAGCAACCTCTGAAGCACTTAAGAATTCAACATCACCCACAAGTTTTCCATTATCAAGGCGGTTAATTCCAACATCAATAACAACTGCGCCGGGCTTGATGAAGCTTCCATCTATGAATTCAGCCTTACCAATTGCCGCAATCAGGATATCAGCTCTCCGGCATACCTGTTTTAGATCACGAGTCTTTGAATGGCAAATTGTCACTGTGCCGTTTGCTGCCAACAGCAGCATTGCCATTGGTTTGCCGACGATATTGCTTCTGCCGACCACAACACATTCTTTGCCCTCAACCTTCGTACCGCTCTCCTTTATCAATTCCATGATACCTGCGGGCGTGCATGGCAGAAATTTCGGATTCCCGGTCATTATACGTCCGACATTCGCAGGGTGGAACGCGTCAACGTCCTTATCCGGACTGATTGCATTAATAATCTTCTCTTCATTTATGTGATTAGGAAGAGGCAGTTGAACAAGAATCCCGCTGACCTTCGGATCGTTATTCAGTTCTGTGATCAGATTAAGAAGATGCGCCTCACTTGTCTCTGCCTTAAGTAAATGCTGGTATGACTCTATACCGAGCTCCTCACAAGCTTTCTTCTTCCTGCCGACATAAACTTGTGATGCCGGATCTTCGCCGACCAGTACTACAGCAAGTCCAGGAGATATCCCTCTGGACTTCAGTTCATTGACATCATCCTTAAGTTGAAGTCTTATTTTTTTTGCCAGTTCCGTGCCGCTCAATATTTTTGCACTCATTTTTAATCACCCTTTCGATTTAATTTCAGTTTTCTCTTATGTCCCGATCGCTTGGTCTTAACCCTTTGGGTAGTGGTTCTACTTTCTTTTGTATTAATCTTCTTCTTACTGTTTTGCTTCTCAGGTTTGCCTTTCTTTACTTCCTTTCGTTGGAACGCCGGCCACACAAGACATTCCTTGCCATGGCCGATTAAATCTTCTCTTCCCGCCAAGCGCAAGGCTTCTCGAACCAGAGGCAGGTTTTCCTTTCGCTTGTACTGTAGAAGTGCCCTCTGCATAGCTTTTTCTTTCTGAGTAACGGGAACATATACCTTCTCCATTGTTCTTGGGTCAAGAGATGTATAGAACATGCATGTAGATAGTGTACCCGGGGTTGGATAGAAATCCTGTACCTGTTCGGGTGTATAGCCGGTTTGTTTCAGAAATAGGGCAAGTTCTATCGCAGCGTTCAAATCACTGCCGGGATGGCTTGATATGAGGTATGGCACCAGATATTGCTCTTTTCCTATCTCCTTATTTATCTGATAGAATTTCTTTACAAATGAATCATAAACTTTCCTGCCTGGTTTCCCCATCTTCTCAAGTACTCTGTCAACAACGTGCTCAGGCGCCACCTTCAATTGGCCACTGACATGATGTTCGCACAATTCCTTAAAAAAATCATCATTCTTATCAAGCATCAGGTAATCATATCTTATACCGGAACGAATAAATACTTTTTTAACCTCCGGGATCGCTCTGAGTTTACGCAATAGCTCAAGGTACTCACGGTGATCGACCTTAAGGTTTTTGCATGGTGCAGGATAGAGACATTGTTTGCTTTTACATGTTCCATGAGTCTTTTGAAAATCACATGATGTGTTTCTGAAATTAGCTGTAGGCCCTCCTAGGTCATGAATATAACCTTTAAACCCGGGCTGCCAGATTATCTTTTTAGCCTCATTCAGTATGGATGCCTGGCTGCGCTTTTGTACAGTTCTTCCCTGATGAAAGTTAAGCGCACAGAAAGAGCATCCTCCGTAACAGCCTCTGTGGCTTGTTATACTGAATTCAACTTCATTTATTGCAGGAATACCACCGGCTTCGATGTAAGAAGGATGGAATGTTCTTTCGTATGGTAGTGCGTAAACCCTGTCAAGTTCTTTTTCTGTCAAAGGATAAGCAGGAGGATTCTGTACAACAAACTTGTTTTCATGAGGCTGAACGAGCAACTGTCCGTTTATAGCATCCTGTTCGTTATATTGAATCATGAAAGCTTTTGCGTACTCTCTCTTACTTAGTACCGTATTTTCGTAAGAAGGAAGCATTAAAAGTTCTGTATCAGGTATTTCAGATTCTTCAGCCAACCATGCTGTTCCTCTGACATCACGGATCTGCTTGACTGGATGACCTTTTGCTAATAATTTAGCAATCTCTATTATGGGTTTCTCCCCCATCCCATAAACGAGCAAATCGGCCTGGCTGTCCAGAAGAATGGAACGGCGCACTTTATCGTCCCAATAATCATAATGTGCAAATCTTCTGAGACTTGCTTCAATGCCGCCAATTATGACCGGGATCCCTTTAAAGACCTCACGTATCTTATTCGAATATACAATGACCGCACGATCCGGCCGGAATCCAGCTTTTCCTCCCGGCGAGTAGCTGTCATTACTGCGGGTTTTCTTACTCGCTGTATAATGGCTAACCATTGAATCAATAACTCCGGACGAGATGAAAACGCCGTATTTAGGACGTCCTAACGTCATGAAGTTATTATTAATCCTCCAATTTGGCTGAGCAATGATTCCAACCCGATAGCCTTCTTTCTCAAGCAATCTGGTTAGAATAGCATGTCCGAAGCTTGGATGGTCTACATATGCATCACCGCTTATAAAAAGGAAGTCCAGGCTGTCCCAGCCCCGTTCTTCCATATCTGCCCTGTTCATAGGTAAAAATGGCATCTTTTTCTCCTCATATTCATTTTCAACTAATTTATGAAATCAACTTCTTAAATTCTTTTTTACCTCTCATGCCGTCGAATGCGCGATTTCCGCTGACTTCATTTCGCACCTTTGGGTCAAGTTCCATTGCCTTTTGCAGATTTGCCATAGAGATGTCATTACGTCTGAGAAGTGCGTATATTGTGGCTAAATGATAATATAACTCGCTATCAGACGGCTTAATCTCCAAGGCTGATTTATAGGCATCTATTGCATCATTGTAATTGTGCATCTCAGTTAGTACAGAGCCAAGATAATAATATATTTCCAATCCGTCCGGGTTTATATCCAAAGCATTCCTGTATGCCGTAACGGCTTGTGCATATCTGCCCTCTTCATAAAGGCAAACTCCCATATTGAAATAAAGACTGTCATTTTTTCTATTTCTTCTGATACCCTCTTCATAAATCTCAAGTGCTTCTTCTCTTCTTCCCATCGTTGAGAGTAGTATCCCAAGATTATTGTATGCTTCTGAAAAGTCCGGGTTAATAGCTATGGCTGAATGATAAGCTTCAATTGCAGCCTTTTCATTTCCTTCTTCCTCATGTGCAGATGCCATGTTGTAATAACTCCTGAAACAATCAGGTTTACATCGAATTGCTTCGACATAGCAGTTGATTGCTTCTTTCCAATGGGCTGTTTTGAAGTATGCGCAAGCTTTTCCATACCAGGCTTGATAACTATCGGGATTAATCCGTATCAGCTTTTCATATATGTTGACAGCTTCTTGTGTTTTATTCTGCTTCATCAGCACCTTTCCCAGTTCATCCAGTACCTCCGCCGAATCTGATTGAATCAATAATGACTTTTTCAGTTCCTCTTCAGCATCCTGCAATTTTCCGGCTTCCCGGAACAGTACTCCCCAAACAAAATGTGTACGGTAATTACCTTCTTCTGCATTTATTTTCTTCAGCGTCTCGAGCCCTTTCTCCCTTTCGCCCGTTTTTACATATGAAAAAGAGAGATTTTCAAGTGCCTGCCGGTTTTCAGGGTTTAGCTCCATAACCCTCTCAAAGTATTTACAGGCTTTGTTATATTGATTCAGCATGTAATACGTATTGCCCATGTTATAGTAAATTTCCTGACGACTCAGTACATCCTCACCTGCCAGTTCAAGTGCTTTCTTGTATGCTCCAAGTGCGTCGTTAAACCTTTCCATCTGAAAGCACAGTCCTGCATGGTTGAAATAAAGCATATAAGAGCTTCCTGCCAGTTTACAGAGGGTTTCATATATATAAAATGAATCCTCAAGGTTCTTGTCCTGGATCATAGCATGTACATGATTAAGGCATTTCTTAAAGTTTTTCTGTATTTCTTCAGGAAGTGTTCCAATATCATTCATGATCTCGATCGTCTGCTTATCCCTGATCAGCGGATTGATTCCCATTTGAGGCAGCGATTGTGTCTCCTTCTGCCGGGCACTGAAACTGACCTTCTCGACAAGACCTGTATAAATCCCTCCGTTTTTAAACCTTCTGTTCATTATAATATAATCCATAATGATAAAGCTCATCGGAAGAATCAGTCCAAACAAAACAAATATAATTTCCAGCGGCAGTAATACCTCAACATCATTAATAAAGCTGCGAAGAGCCAGTGCAGCCGTAAAAATCTGGGCGCATACCGGTATCAACATGACAAGACTTTTTCTTCTGAAGAAACGATAAAACGAATACATCAGTAACAGTATCATCAAAAAGACGTTGAAACCGTTGACAACAGTCACAAAGATCCCTCCCTGCCTATTCTTTGTCAGCCATCTGCATTTCGTGCCACTGTTGTTTGGAAATCAGTAGTTGCCTGGGTTTACTTCCTTCAAAACCACCAATGATACCTCTTGCCTCCATCTGATCAACTATTCTCGCAGCTCTTGCGTATCCAACCTTGAATTTGCGCTGAATTAATGAGACAGAAGCCTGACCGGCGTCAACAACCATTTCAATTGCTCTTGGCAGCAACTCATCTCTATCTGTGTTGTCGCTATTGTATGGGGAGTCCTCATTATTGATTTCCTCTATAATATTATCATCATAATCGACATTCCCCTGTGCTTTAACAAACTCTACCACTTTTTCTACTTCACTGTCGGTAATGTTGGCTCCCTGCGCTCTCAAAGGCTTTGTCTTTCCAACCGGATGAAGCAGCATATCTCCTCTGCCAAGCAGTTTTTCAGCTCCGGCCATGTCGAGTATCGTTCTCGAATCGATCTGGGAGGATACTGCGAAGGAGATCCTTGATGGGATATTAGCCTTAATTACACCTGTAATAACATCGACAGATGGCCTCTGCGTAGCTATTACCAAATGCATTCCGGCTGCTCTTGCCATCTG
>JAEYRF010000140.1 GCA_023409615.1 Bacillota bacterium
ATTCTGAGCAACTCATCACTTCCTGTCACTGCCTGCAGCTCTGTCATGGCATTGCCCGTTGTCATGGTTACTATATCAATCAGTTCCTGTGCTGAAGGAAATGGAACGTTCAGTTTAAATAGAAATCTGTCCATCTGTGCTTCAGGCAGAGGATAGGTTCCTTCCATTTCTATCGGGTTCTGTGTTGCAAGGACAAAAAAGGGTTCGGGAAGTTGATAGGTTGTATTTGCAACGGTAACAAGCTTCTCCTGCATGGCTTGAAGCATAGCGCTTTGTGTCTTCGGTGTTGCACGGTTTATCTCATCTGCAAGCACAATGTTACTGAATATGGGGCCCGGTTGGAATTTAAACATCCCGCCATCAGATTTATCCCTTGTTATAATATTGGTGCCCACGACGTCAGCAGGCATCAGATCCGGTGTGAACTGGATTCGTGAAAACTGAAGTCCCATAACCTGCCCGAGAGTATTTACAAGACGTGTCTTTCCAAGTCCAGGGACGCCCTCCAGAAGGATGTTTCCTCCGGCAATCATACAAATCAGCACCTGACGGATCAGCTCTTTCTGTCCGACCATTTGCTTTGCAACTTCCGATTCGATTTTACGGACTGTTTCCGTTACCTGTAATATGTCCTTTTCATTGATATCCATGTTCAATCCCCCCTACTCAAGGCTTTTGCGATGTAACCTTAATATAGTTTAGCTGCATAATATATAGTGACAAACTTCTTGACATACCCGCAATATATTGTGCTGCGGAACTAAAAACATGACACATCGCAAAATGCCCTACTCCAGTGATTCAAAATACTCCCTCACGATATCCTTCATCGCTGCGGGGATCTCCGTCTCTTCCATATATGATGCAGATTGACTGCCATATCGGTTCAACACCTCGCGATAAGGCAGAATCGCACCTTTTTCAGCTGGTATCTGATCCGTCTGTGAATAGCCACTGTGTCCGCCATCATGCTTCTCTCCTGAAACATAGCTGGGATCGGCGTCTCCTCCTAAATGTTCTGGATCATATAGCTTCTCAAACTCTTCTTCTCTGCCTTCACCGGGTTTGCGTCCGCCTCCGGAGCCCTCACTGCCTGTATATCCTGGGTCCTTGTTGGTGGAGCCTTCTCCTGCTCCTGAGCCTCCACTCTCTCCTTGTCCCTGGCCTTGACCCTGGCCTTGACCTGCTCCCTGTCCCTGGCCTTGTCCTGCTCCCTGTCCCTGGCCTTCACCTTGTCCCTGGCCTTGTCCTTCACCTGACGACTGTCCATCGCCCTGCGAAGCCTGTAATCCCGATGGCTGACCTGTGCCTTGCCCAGACTCACCCGGTCGATATTCACCACCCGCTTCCAGATTGTTATCCACCTGAGATACGCTGCTTTTAGCCTGCTGTATGGCCTGAGAAAGCTGCCCGACAGCCTGTCCTATGCCATTACTCGCCTTTGAATTCATCATCTCTGATAATGCGTCTCCCAGATTTCCAAGTGCTTCTGCCTGCTCCTGTGTATCTGCAGAGTTTAGTCCTTCGGCTGCTTGCATAAGTTTTTCCGCAAGTTCCTGATTCTCCAACTGCTCCGCGACCTGTTTGAGCATTTCCGCAAGCTCCTCAGGCGATATCTCCTCTTTCTCAAGCTGCTGCTTCAATTGCTCCAACGCCTGTTTCAGCTCTGTCGCATTTTCATCCTTAACAGCTTTTCCGATACCACTTGTCATATCATTTTGACTCATTGCCTCTCCCAGCTTGCTAAGCTGCTTTTGCAAATCCAGCTTCTCGAGCTCATTTTCGGCTCTGGAAAGCGCCTTCATTGCCTCCTCTTCAGTTCTTGCCTCTTTCAACTCCTCAGTTAATCTCGCTGCTTCTTCAAGAATTTTATCAAGCTCGGACTCCTCAATATCTTTACTATTTTTTAACTCTTCACTTACCTTTTTCAATTCTTCAAGCTGTTCCTCTACAACATTCTGTAGTTTTTCTATCTGCTCAGCCGACTCACGAGCGTACGCCGGTATTATGAATGAAATAGATGTAAGTACAAGACAAGCCACGAGTACAATTGCCAGCTTTGCAGGTAGCCGTATGGGATAGAGCCTTCTGAAGTCGGCGGAGGCAACGGTACTGATTGTATCGTTTCTCTGCAGTCGAGCAATAACGGTCTCCTCTGCCTGAAGCTGCCAGGCAGTTGCCAATCTTTCCTTGAGTCCAAGAGCGTCTGCAGTCTCAATAAGCACTTTCGTCCCTGGAACTGAAAAAGAAGCTATAATAACACCTACAGCCGCAGAAATTCCATATATAAGCAATATACTACGTACAAGAAACGGTACAGGAATCAAAAGTGAGGTATATGCCAGCAACATGCCCACAACGCCACCGGCACATAGGCATACCAGGAACCGGAATAATCCGCTGTTGGCATGCATGCGGTTTCTCAGAGGTTTGAGCATCTTCATAATGTCCCTTATATTCATAAGCCCACCTTCTCACTCTTGCTTTCACTCTACAGCAAAACTTGATTTCACCGTTATAACACTTCGATTCAAAGAAAATTTTTCGTTTGGAGAATTATCTCCTTACCTCTGTTAAGGTGTCTTGTAGTGTATCATGTTTTTAGTTCTTCTTCACTCTTAGTCTTACCCATACTTATCCTTTTCTTCTTCATTTTTTTCACAGGATTCAACTTCCATGCGCTCAGACTTAAAAGGATGCTTGAAAACACAAGATTAAAAGCTCCATTAATCATCCATGGCTTGAAATGGCGAAGCCAACTGGTTTCAGCGTCTGCAAGATTCTGTATTTCACCGAAAACACCTCCAAAAAAACTACTTTGCCCGCCTGTCATGAATGAAACAAATCCGAAAACAGGAGAAGGGAGCATAAATGCGGCAATTGTGCCGTATGTGATTTGCAAACCGCGTCCGTCATAGAATATGCCGTAAATAAATATGGCTATCACAGGCCCAAGCCCAAGAAGTCCCAGACATATATATGCTGTAATGATTGCCGTGACATTCTTACGGAAAATCGTTGACAGAAAAAGGCCAAGGCTGGCCACCATAAGCGCTGTTATGAGATAGAACAAAAACAGGAGCAGTATTTCTCCAAAGGTTATTCCTCCAAAGAGGAAAACCATCCCAAGGACAGGCAGAGAAGCAACGACCAGAAACATGATATGAGCTATGGACACAACCAGCTTTCCCATAATGACCGACCATATTGAAATATCGGAGCAAAGCATAAGATCCAATGTCTGCCTTTCACGTTCACCACTTATAGCCGTTGCTGTTAATGCGGGCACAATGAGCATAAGCAGTGCAAATTGAAACACTGCCAGGACATTATATGCATTGACAGCTATCCTTGGATTGAAGCTTGAATAGCCATATCTAACATTCATCTGATTGTTTGATAAAAAAAACAAATAGAGAACACCTGCCAAAAATAATAGATACAGGCTTAATAGAATGGGCGTACGCCACCCTCTCATTTTTGTCTTCAGATCTTTTTCAATAATCGGGTTAAGCATCATGTCCATCGCTCCCTTCCGTAAGTTGCATGAAGACTGATTCAAGACTTCCGCCTGTCCGGGCAAAGGATACGATAGGAATATCCTGCATCACAAGCCTCTTGAGGATATCGGAAAGCACCTGCTCATCAGCACCGGTATCAGCCTCAACAATATCCCCGTTGATGGCGATTTCACCAATAGAGGGCTGCTCCTGCAGCAGCTTCACAGCTTGTTCCAGTCTGTCCCTGACCTTTATCTTCAGCTTCCCCGTACGGGTCAGCTTTTCTGTGATTTCTTCAACAGAACCACTCACTGACATTCTTCCTTTGTCAATAATACCTATAACTGTGCACATCTCCGCCAACTCAGAAAGTATGTGGGAGCTTATCAGAATGGTCTTCCCCATATTTTTCAGCTCTCTCAGTATGTTTTTCATCTCCACCCTTGCCCTCGGATCGAGACCTGAAGCAGGTTCGTCAAGTATCAGCAGCCTTGGATCATGGATCAGGCTCCGTGCAAGACATAGTCTTTGCTTCATACCCCTGCTGAGACTGTCAACATAAAAATCCTTTTTATAGCCCAGATCAACCAGCTCCAGAAGTTGATCCGATATTGCCTTTCTTTCTCGATACGGGATTCCATAAATACCCGAATAGAAATTCATGTATTCATCCACTTTTAAATCATCATAAACCCCAAAGAAATCAGGCATATATCCAATCTTCTTTTTCACTTTTCTTGAGGAAGACAGTATATCTGTGCCATCAATAAGTATCTCTCCGGAGGTTGGCTGCAGTAACCCGGCTACGATCCTCATTGTAGTTGTTTTGCCAGCACCATTCGCACCAACAAAGCCGAAAATCTGGCCCTCACTAATTTCCATTGACAGGTTGTCTACTGCGGTAAATTTTCCATACTTCTTAACAAGATTTGTAATCTTTAGCATTACCGAGTCACTCCCTTCAGCTGTAGTGCCGGGAATGCGAGTCGCTCCTGCTCAACATATCCGGTATAGTTTTTTCTGTTCCCGCCTGCCATTTCAACCACTCTTACGCGAACCTTCAGTTTGTTTTCGTCATCAACATATTTATAGGCTTCTTTCGCTTCGATATGGTTGTCATTTATCTGCTCCCAGCTGCCGGACGCCGCGTTGTACAGATAATATTCATATTCGTTTTGTAATATCTGTGTCTGTATATTGCTGTTCTCCGCTTTAAAATCTTCAATGTTATATTTAACATAAAGAGGCACATAAGTATCAAATTTTATTGAGAACTCAGTTGGCCTGATATTCTCCGGCAGTGAATACGTAAAATCGATATCTCCCTTATTCATTATACTGACGCCATTGTCGCCATCAAGACTTGCAATGTTTTGTAGGGGCCCGTATTCATCTATCTGAGGCAATATAACCCCTACCGGAATATCAACCTTGCCGCCCTTCTCAAAAGTCATATCAACGCTCGAGAATATTCCATTTGTATAATAAGATACCGGAGTCTCATCGTTTATTGAAATGTCAAGTCCGAGGTTTTGGTTGTTCAAAGCGTACAGCCCTATTTTAGTCTGCCCCCTCAAGCTATAGTACATAGGCTGGAGAAGCTGTTCAACTGTCATTCTTTTTCTGTACTTCTGCTGAAAATCATCCGGGAGCTTTGCATTGTAGGGGTAATTTATCCTGCCATACTGGGCATCGAGGTATTCTTCAAAGCTGTGGAATACTTTGTCTGAATTAAAATCCGCTTCGATCACTTTTTCCTTACCTGACAGAATGTCTCCGGCACTGATAAAGTTGTTTCCGACGGTAATAAATGCTTCCATAAAATCATATTTAGTCCGGTTGCTGATTACTGCCCGTATTTTTCCATCATCTATTTGCACTGAGCTGATTATTTCATCTGTGAATGGCTCGCTTCTTCTAGCGGAAAGATATTTGGGTTCCCACATGGATACATCATAAATCATATAATCCATCGGCTCACCAAACACAAGCTTGCTTACGACCTTGCCCTCAGGCTCTCTTCCATCATTATATACCATATAGCTGCGGTTACTGATCTGGGTAACATCAAACTCTATGTTATCTTTATTTGAATATGTGAGTTTTAAATCCCCTCTCCTATTGTTAAAAACGCCCATACCAGTTGTGATATCAACCTTCTGGTTCTCCATATCCAGATAGATCATTGATGCCGTATTAAAAACCGCTGTCTTGTATCTTGTTTTAAAACCTACAAAGTATATGACAAGAAGACATAGAGTAGCAACAGCAGGAACTGCAAGCCAACTGAAATCGCGCTTGTCCTTTCGCTTCAGAAAGATGTACATGGCGGGTCCGACAATAATGATATAGACACCGATTGTAATAAACATAAACAAGAAGGGCGGCGTCCTATCATCCGGCACTTGAGATGTCAGACTATTCGTGTAGTAGATATCTTGATTGGAATAATAATATCCATTACCTCTTTCATATATATTGTTAGAATTGCTACTGTGATACAGAAGGTTCTCCCAGAATTTCTGCCTGCCTTGCCAGCTTGCAACAGGCTCCATACCTGGATCAAAGGTCAGAAAAAGTATCCTTCCTGATTTGTAAATATATTTTACAGCCAATGGGGTATCGCTATCGCCTATGATTACCTCATCCATATGTGCACTGTAAAGCAATTGCTTCACTTCATCCACTTCGACGTCCATACTTCTGGTATCCGGCTTCTTGTCATCCGCATTATTGTCGCCTTCATTTGGCTCATAAGGCCGCTCTGACTCGGATTCTTTATATTTAAACCCTATATCTCCCGTAACAGTATCAAGAATCAAATTATCTGAAAAACCTTCTTCCGCAAAGTCCTCCAGCTTTTCCGGCGGAGTGGCGGCAGATGTGCCCTCAACAGAAAATCTCCTCATATCCTCCGGCAGAGAAGTGTAAACCTTCTTCCAATTTGCACCGGTTCCGATGACCAGAGTGCCTCCGTTCTGCGTCCAACTGTCAAGCGTACTTATCTGATCCTTAGATAATGTCCCCGTATCATAATTACTTATAACAAGAATATCGAACCCATTCATGATTCTGATATCATCAGGAAATGTTCCACCCTCCAGTGGAATCAATATGCTTTCTATCTTTGTCACAGAACCGGCAGGTACGGCTTGAGAAGTGGCGCCAAGTGTGCTAGGATACACTCCGGCAGCCACCATCAGCTTCATTTTCTCATCATATGCACTGTCGCCGTTTGATTGTGGTATCATCATACCATTTAAAAAATTATAAGCAGCATTATCAGAGCTTAGTACACCAATGGTTTTCATTTCAGGCGGAATCAATTTTACAAAATTGTAATCCAACTCCTTCAATGTTTTACCGGCCTCCACAAACTTGACCTTAACACCTTTTCTTGCAGTAAAGACAGGCGCGTCTATAACTATTTCCTTGGAAACGCCGGCAGCAAGGGATACAGGTTTTGCAAAGACGGTCTTATTCTGACTGTCAATCTTAATTTCGACCTGTACTTCTCCATCGACGGCTCTTCCCTTATTGATGATCAATATCCTGTATGGGATATAGGCGCCAAGTCTTGCTGTGCCGTCAAAGCCTGCCTGTACTTCAATCGCGACATCAGCCTTTGGCCCGTCAGAATATACCTTTGTCGGAAATATAAATGTAAATGAAAAAATAAAAGCAATGGTTAGTAAAAGAATATTTGAAATCTGTTTGTTATGCATCAATAAATCACCCCACAGTAGAATTTATTTCATAAATTTAAATATTAAAGACCACTTGTGTATGACGAGTATTGATACAAATATGTTTCAATTCTTCAAATACGGTATATTCTAGGTTTAACCTTACCGTCTTCTTCTATCTCAATGATGGCATATGATTCGTCAGAATCTTCCCTTGGGTCGCTGGCGCTGCCGGGATTCAAGATAATACTCTGCCCCCTTGTAACAATATCCGGGCAGTGGGTATGTCCGAACAGAACCATGTCGGCATTTATCTCCTGCGCTTTTCTGAACAGTTTTTCATAATCCCACTTAACAGAATATCTGTGACCATGGGTTATGAATATCTTCTTCCCGCATACATCCAACAGTTTTTCTGCAGGAACATTTTCAATCATAAAATCGCTATTGCCGTAAATATACTCAAAAGGGATATCAGGAAACATAGTTGACAGCTTCAGTGCATCCCTGAAATAATCGCCGAGATGGATAATCAGATCAATATCTTTATTGAGCTTAATGGCTTCTTCAGCCTTGTATATATCTCCATGTGTATCACTAATGACCAATATTTTCATATATAATGAACCCCCACAAAACATGCACCATATTATTAGTCAACTTCATTTTAACAGTCCGCATCCCTTACCCGGCAGACGCTTCCAGTTTTTCTACCAGCTTTCTAAAGGCATTGCCCCGATGGCTGATGCTGTTCTTCGTAACCGCATCCAACTGTGCTATAGTTGCACCAAGTGATGGTATATAGAACAGCGGATCATAACCGAAGCCACTGCTGCCCTTCGGTTCTAATGCAATCATCCCTTCACATGTACCTCTGACAACAATATAATTCCCATCCGGGAAAACAACTGCTATAGCACATACGAATCTTGCAGACCTTTTGTCTGCCGCTACTCCTTCAAGAGCTCCAAGCAACTTCCTATTCCTGTCTGTATCTGATGCTCCCTCTCCTGCATACCTGGCAGAATAAACCCCGGGTGCACCATTGAGATAATCGACTTCCAGCCCTGAATCATCAGCCAGAACAATCTCTCCGGAAATTTCCATGACTTTTCTTGCCTTAATCAACGCATTTTCTTCAAATGTGCTGCCGTTTTCTTCTATATCTTCTGTTATACCAGCCTCTGCCATAGAAATAATATCGAAGGGAAACGGCGCCAGTATCTGGGCGATTTCATTCAGTTTCCCTTTATTCCTTGTCGCTGCTATAAGCCTCATATTTTTTGACTCTGACGTTTTCTCATTCATTTTCAGTTTCCAATAGGGGCAAGCCCCCATACCCCCTCGCTACGGGCGAAATGAATCCGCCCTACGCTACACGTACGTAGCGCCACGCCTAAGCGTGGCGTTTGAACAATGTCAAAAAGTATCCTCTACAATTTATACATTGATTACATCGTTATCTGTCAATCACATCGTTAATAGTGATCGGGATTGCCAAACCGCCTGATATATCTGTACCTTCGGGTAATTCGACCTCGCGCCCTGCAACCACGATCTTCATCCTTCTGATTCCATTGCACTGCCGAAGTGTATAAGCCAGTTGTTTCAGGATTCCTTCTTCTCTCATTGTTCCGCCGTAATTCGTAAATTTCTCATTGAAATTCAACGTAATGATGCTATTTGAAATATTTACTTCCAACAGAGAGACATCCTGTGGAATCTCACTTACCAGGCCACCTTCCGATTTCGTATCAAGTAACTGCTTCACAAGGATTTCCGGCAGGTTATCTGCATCAATCGTATTTGCCACAGATAATGGAACCGGATAAGTGAAGCCAATGTTAGCCTGCTTCATCAGGAATACGTCTACCTTAATCATATCGGTTGGCGTAAGTGCTAAATCCCCATTGATCATAACATCTTCACGACCCAACGATTCCTCAAGATTGGTCCCATACTTCAGTATTCCCTGCGGATAACCGTTAATCAGAACTCTCACACGTTCGATAGTCTCAAACTCTGTCATTGTATAAACGATCGATGCGACAATATTCCTTTCTGTCAAAGCACTGTCATAATTGAGTAAATATCTGTTAAAATCAATCGTTGCAATGCCATCTCTTACATCTATACCTAATATCTCGGTACCCTCAGGTATCACAGGGTATACACCATAATAAATCAATTCTTCCCTGTTCAGCGCACTGTCTATTACAAGATTCATAGAAGCCCTTGCTATTCCCGACTGCGGCTCAATCCACCTGGTCATCGGAACAAGGTATCCATCCCCATCCTGATAATATACAGTGACAGCACGTCTTGGTTCAGAAAAAAACGAACTGCTGCCGGAATCACTTTGTGCCGCTAATACTCCTGTTTCATCTCCAGGTAATGGATAATCCGGTGTATGCAGCGTACTGTCCGTATTCTCACCTGTCATTTCGACTATTCCATTTGCATAATCCGTTTCCTGCTGTACAACGGTGTCTTCCGTTTCCAAGCTGCCTTCGTCAGGTACAATGTTTTGTCCACTACTTTGATCATTATCCTTCTGCCCGCTGCTTTGATCTTTGTCCGACATACTGATCAGTTCCCTCTCATCAGTGATAGCCGGAGGCTCCTCCGTGGATTTCCCAAAGAAAGGGATCGTGCACCCTGTAAATAACAGCATATTTATCGCTAGAATAACAATTATAAACCTTCTCATATTGTCCTCCCTGTAAAGATTCTCTTAACAAGATTATGGACAACTTCAAAGGTTTTAATTATTTCCCAAAATATCTATACCCTTCTTATTCAATTATCAAATCTCACTTATTCTAATAACCCATGCATTGTTTTTCATATTAATGTTATCACAAGTACATCACAAAAAATATCAGTAGAATTCATAAATTCTACTGACTATTTTTATAAATATTTATCTATTTCTTTTTTTGCAATACCACCTTATTACACACATGTTACAGTTGCGTTACAATCACTTCACCATTGGCAGTGCTTCAATCACAGAATCGCACAAGGATTGTGCGGCATTCTGCCTGAAGGATTCTTTCTGAAGCTTTTCCCTGTCCGCTTTATTTGTTAAACATGCAATCTCTGCAATGACAGCCGGCATATATGTTTCTCGCAGTAATATCAGATCCGGCCTTGATCTAAGTCCTCTATCAACTGTTTTCAGAGCCTTGATCATATTTTTTTGAACAATATCTGCCATATCCCTTCCGACAAACCCACTGTTTTCAGAAGGACAGTAAAGTGTCATGGTACCATCAAATTTTTTAGATTCAAGGCCATTGATATGTACACTGATTAATAGCTTGGCATTAACCATATTGGTGATGTAGGCTCTCTCGTAATTGTCCACACTGATATCTTCAGTGCGGATCATGTAAGTATGAACCCCTTTCTTTTTTAACAATGTATTCAAACGCTTAGCAATGTCCAGCGTAAGTTCTTTTTCAGTCAATTTTCCATAAGCTGTACCAATTGCGGAACCTCCATGTCCTGCATCTATCACCACGAGCTTCTTATTATCAGCTGCAGGCTTCACTACTGTTATTGCTGTAGTTCCAGAATTTCTAGTATACACAAGATAAGAGTTCTTTGACCTGGATGTGAATATAAGCGATGTAGTGTTATCATTAGTGTTTTGCCTGACCTCAAAGGATTTAAGATAAGAATCGTTGATGTCCAGCACACCCTCCCCGAGATCAGCCTGATCAGAAGGAAATGTCACTGTATATTGCCTGGATTTTTCATTGTACTCGGCCTTATATAGAGGCATTAGATCCTTATCGCCCTTTGTCAGTGCCGCATTCTCCAATGTGAAGTAAATCCTGTCACTGTTGCTGTGATAGGAAATATTTTTGTAAGTCGGGACCTGCACTGTCATAATCAGAGCGTCCTCTGATTTTTTAAAGCTATACTGGTATTGGCCGTTCAAGCCCAGCGTAATAATAGCTCCTGTTTTCCCGGTTTTTTTATAGCTGATGGATTGGATTTGATCTGCTCCTGTTAACACCTGCTGATCTGCAGCAATTATCCGGGCATCAGGAATAGTAAGCACCAGCCTGTCCGGACCGGTTAGTCTTGATACACTGTAACCATCATATCTGCCTAATGTTAATGATATCGAATCATTTGATCCGTCATTCATATACCGGATCCCCAATTTCGTGCTGAATAAAATTGCCTTGCCGTCATTGAGTTCTTCAGGTGTTTTTTTTTCTGTGACATGAACTGCCAAACCTGTTTTTGTAGTTTCAATGGAGAAATCATAACCCTCATTTACATCCAATACAACGCGCGTAGTACTCTGTGTAAACTGGGCATATCTTACACGGTTTACCAATGCTCCTTTTGTATCCACAGTTCTCTGTTTTCCTGAAATCTGCGTGCTTTTCAGATCGATAACGATACGAAGCGGATCTTCAAGCTCCATACTGGTATAGCCCGAAAAGCCGTCTATCGTCAGGCGCACTACTTCATATTCTTTCTCAGTTGTATACTGTACGTCTTTCAGTATGCCTTTGTTACTGATTGCGGCCACTGTCGTTTGTGCAAAGATGTGCGATTGTGTTGCGGGAATAAAAGCTAATATGATGATGAGAATAGCAGATAAGAATTTTTTCATGATGGCACCCCGTCGTATTTTCCCAGAAATTATCGTTTGTTTAGGAATCGTTAAAATATAACTTCCGATATAACTTTTACAAGGGACTACAGCGGAGCCCCGTCCCCTGTAAAAGTATCGGAACTAATATTTTAGCCGATCCTTTATTACATCATAACAGATAATTCGACGGAATAACCTGTATTCCTGCCGCTTTAATCATATATTAACCATATTGTAATATGAATGTTAAGGCACTATTTCCCATCCCGGCAAAGCGATGCGGGTTAATAGGAGGCAGGCTTTACGTGTGATTGAGCGAGATGATGCATCCACAGTATTTTTGGCGATAAAGGCCCAATTCTCTGGCCTCCTTCTGACCTTGCCTGAATCCGGGTCGGAAGTCCATGTAATAGAAGTCGATACCATATTGGGCAGCATATTTTTCACCAAGCTGCCTGATAAGATCATGCTTTTGATAAGGGCTTACAAGAAGAGATGTCGTAAAGGCTTCATAGCCGTCGGAAGCAGCAAGTTCGGCGACCTTTTTAAGACGTATCGTATAGCACATTGTACATCTTGCGTCATCCGGCCCGTTAAAAGTCTCCCACTCAGGCTGTCTGAAGTCGTCAAAATATTGAACCGTCAAATCTTTCATTGCTGCAAACTGCTCAACTGTATCTCTTCGCCTCCGGAACTCCTCTATAGGATGTATATTAGGGTTGAAATAAACACCCACCGGCTCGATACCTTCCTGTCTCAGTACAGATAGAGGGTATGTGGAACACGGTGCACAACACATATGCATTAATAGTTTCATTCGAATTTCATTTCCTCCTGCTCATAGGATTCCCTTTTCATCTTGAATCCCATATGTTCATACGCCAATTTCGTTGCCATTCTGCCTCTTGGCGTTTTATTTATAAATCCAAGCTGGATCAAATACGGCTCATATACATCCTCAATAGTGTCTGATTCCTCACCGATACACGCTGCAAGCGTATCCAGTCCGACAGGGCCTCCTTCGAATTTTTCGATAATACTGCTCAGCATGCACCTATCATTATTGTCGAGTCCGATCTCATCAATTTCAAGAGCACTAAGCGCAAAAGCCGCAACTGCTTCATCAATAATGCCATCGCCCTTGATCTGTGCAAAGTCCCGTACTCTTTTCAGCAGCCTGTTGGCAATTCTAGGTGTTCCTCTTGATCTGCGGGCAATTTCTTTTGCGCCCTTTTCCTCTATCTCGATACTCAATATTCCCGCAGAACGTTTTACAATATGTGTTAACTCTTCGTTATTGTACATTTCGAGACGGTTGATAACGCCGAATCTGTCTCTTAGAGGAGCAGTCAGTAAACCTGCTCTTGTTGTCGCCCCGACAAGCGTAAACTTGGGCAGATCAAGCCTGATGGAACGGGCACTCGGCCCCTTGCCGATAATGATATCAAGCGCATAATCCTCCATTGCAGGATATAGTATCTCTTCAACATTTCTGTTTAGCCGATGGATCTCATCAATGAAAAGCACATCATAGCTTCCAAGATTGGTCAAAATAGCTGCCAGGTCACCCGGTTTTTCAATTGCAGGGCCGGAAGTAATCCTGAGGTTTACGCCCAACTCGGAGGCAATAATACCAGCCAGCGTAGTTTTACCAAGTCCGGGAGGTCCATAAAGCAGAACATGGTCAAGTGCTTCCTTGCGCTTTTTGGCAGCTTCAATAAAAATATTCAGATTTTCCTTCACTTTTGTCTGACCTATATATTCGCCGAATTTCCTCGGTCTAAGACTCGTCTCTTCTATATCTTCACTTACAGGATTAGCTTCAATCAGTCTTTCTTCATCCATCTATACTTCCCCCGTTAATATATTAACCTGTGTCTTCAGAAGACGCCGACCACCAGGCTTTTTATCGTATCAATCCCTTCAGGGAATTCTTTATGATCGTCTCCACATCCAGCTCATCCGAGTAGACCCCCGCTACGGCTGTGCTGGCTTCAGCCGGTGAATAGCCCAGCACCATGAGCGCACTGACAGCTTCTGAAAGCCTTGAACTACCGGCTGATGCAACAGACTTCTCCAATCCGATTCCCGATGCTATAGCTACCTGCTCTTTTTTAATTTTGTCCTTCAACTCAAGTATAACCCGCTGTGCCACCTTTGCTCCGACGCCCTGTGCCATTGTCAGCGTTTTAACATCATCAGTGATTACAGCTAAACCAAATTTAGATGGCGATACCGCTGAGAGCATTGACAGCGCAACTTTAGGCCCAACCCCTGAAACGGTGAGCAGAAGTTCAAACATGCCCAATTCCTCCTGTGTTGCAAACCCAAACAGGCTTATAATATCTTCCCTGACATGGTGGTATGTAAATATCTTCAATTCATGACCAAGCTGTCCTGCCGTCTCCAATGTTGTCAGCGGGACAAAAACCTTATAGCCAATCCCTCCGGCTTCGATAACAATATAATCTTTACCCTTTGCTTCAAGTGTACCTTTTATGTATGCGTACATGAATTTCCTCCATTGACTTTGTACTTTTGCCAAATCAATTTTGACTATATGCTATTGGTAACCTATCCTCGACAGCTTTGCAGAATGACCATGACATATTGCAATTGCCAGAGCATCAGCTACGTCATCCGGCTTGGGGATAGCAGGCAGATTGAGAATCGCCTTGACCATCTGCTGAACCTGCGCCTTTTCCGCACGTCCATAACCCACAACAGCTTGTTTTACCTGCAGTGGGGTATATTCAAATACATCAGCTCCCGATCTTGCAGCTGCAGCAATAACAATTCCCCTTCCATGGGCCGCCATAATTGCAGTCTTGATGTTTTTATTGAAGAACAGTTCCTCCACTGAAATAGCATCCGGCTTGTACTTTTTGATCACTTCCGTAATGCCTTCATCCAGCTGTAGAAGCCTCGTGGCAAAAGGTGTTCCGACCTTTGTCAGCACTGCACCGTATTCTAGAGGCGAAAATTTGTTCCCCTCATATTTTACTATACCATAACCCGTAATTGCAAACCCCGGGTCTATCCCCATGATAATCATTTGTACACACCCTTGTCGGATTTATTTGCCTCTATCGATCATTTCAACATAAATGAATATTTATAGTTTGTGTTGCATAATTATACATGATGTTGTATAATTGCACCAGAATGAGTAAAATAGTACTTGTTAACATTTTAGCATAGTTGTGGAGGAATTCATATGAGTCAGAAGGAAAAAGTAGTACTTGCATATTCGGGCGGTCTTGACACTTCGATCATAATACCGTGGCTGAAGGAAAACTACGATTACGAAGTCATCGCGGTGGCAGGTGACGTAGGCCAGGGAGAAGAGCTCGATCCGCTAAAGGAAAAAGCCATTAAAACCGGTGCAAGTAAGATATACATAGAGGACCTGAGGGAAGAATTCATTACGGATTTCATCTATCCCACGGTTAAAGCGAATGCGGTGTACGAGGGCAAATACCTGCTCGGCACTTCATTTGCAAGGCCTGTGATCGCAAAAAGACTTGTCGAGATAGCGGAAAAGGAAGGCGCTACAGCGATATGCCACGGCGCTACCGGAAAGGGCAACGATCAAGTACGTTTCGAGCTCACGGTCAAGGCTCTTGCGCCGCACCTGAAGATAATCGCGCCCTGGAGGATATGGGACATCAAATCGAGAGAAGAAGAGATCGATTATGCTGAAGCAAGAAATATTCCGGTCCCGGTAACCAAAAAGGACAATTACAGCATGGACAGGAATTTGTGGCATCTGAGCCATGAAGGGCAGGATCTCGAGGATCCCTGGAACGAGCCGCAGTACGATAAACTGCTGAAGCTCATGGTATCTCCCGAAAAGGCTCCAGACAAGCCTACTTACGTAGAGATCTATTTTGAACAGGGCATACCGAAAAAGGTCAATGGCGTTGCTTACAAGCCTATAGAACTTATCGACGAACTGAATAAGCTCGGCGGCGCAAACGGCGTAGGTGCTATGGATATGGTGGAAAACAGGCTCGTGGGCATGAAATCAAGGGGCGTATATGAAACTCCCGGCGGAACCATCCTGTATGCCGCCCACAGAGAACTAGAACTGCTGTGCCTCGACAGGGATACGCTGCACTACAAGGATATAGTTGCGCAGAGATTTGCGGAGCTCGTTTACTTCGGTCAGTGGTACACTCCTCTCAGGGAGGCGTTGTCCGCATTTGTTGACAGCACCCAGCAGACCGTCACCGGAACTGTACGTATGAAGCTTTACAAGGGCAATTGCATGCCGGCCGGCGCACAATCACCGTATTCGCTGTACAGCGAAGAGCTTTCGACCTTCGGAAAGGACGCGGTTTACAATCAGAAGGACGCGGAAGGCTTCATCAACCTGTTCGGCCTGCCGATAAAGGTAAGGGCGTTGATGCTGGAGAATCAGAAGAAGAGCAAGAAATAAGCGGAACAGAGGTGG
>JAEYRF010000154.1 GCA_023409615.1 Bacillota bacterium
ATGTAAGGCAGTGACGGAAGGCTTGACAGTCCGTTAATATATACTGCAAAATAATGTTAAGTTTCTCATCAAATAAGACATTCGACGGAGGATTTAAAATGGCAGAATTAAAGTATGAAATCAAAAAGCATCTCGGTGTAATCGGCGAGGGGACAAGAGGCTGGAAAAAGGAGGTCAACCTGGTAAGCTGGAATGACCGCAAGCCTAAGCTGGATATCAGAGACTGGGATGAAACCCACGAAAAGATGGGCAAGGGTGTCACATTGAACAGCAGCGAGGTTGAAGAACTGAAAAAGCTGATTGCAACAATTGAAATCGAGGAAATGGAGGAAATGGAGGCCTGACGGGCCTCCATTTCATGTGTACAGATTTAAAATTCATCTTTACCTTATTCTTTTACTTAAATTTCTTTCTCAGGAATAACCCTGCCGCCGTAAGTAAACTACCAAGACCGTAAAGACTACCGGCGGGAATTCCACCTGTCTGCGGCTTACTGATGAAGATTATTGGGATTACAAAGCTTATTGGTTTCCTTGCCTATTTACCTGTTTTTGGGGTATAATAGCCTTACGCTGTTAGGTGTTTTTCAACATAAGCATTTTCTCTGAGAGCAGGTGATGAAATGGAGAAACTTTTGCCAAAAGCCTGGGAAGGATTGTTAAATTCTTCTAACTTTTTGCCGGTCATTGTAAAGACACTCGAAAGAATACAAGACATCACATGGTCCATGGAACCGAATATCCACGAGAACTACGAGATGGTGTATATGAAAAAAGGATATGCTGTCTTTGAAATATCAGGGTATCCAGTGAACCTTGGACCGAATGATATTGTTGTCATCAAGCCCATGCAATACCACAAATTCACTGTTAAGTCGGAAAACGGATGCGAATTTATTGTACTGAATTTTACCTTTGAAAACAGAATCAATGGAGCATTTTCCGAAGTACCGCTTGAGGATTTTCTTAATTTCGTCAGCAGCAAGGAAACCGGACCATATATTACGCTCAAGGTCAGTCAAAAGAATGAGATTGTTGTCCTGCTCAACAGGATCCTAAAAGAGCGTGATAGCAGCGAACCGGGAAGTGAATTTCTAAATTACCTGCTGGTAATGGAACTGTTCGTACTGCTTTCGCGTGCGCTTAAGATGGAATGGGAAAACAGCATCAAATCAAAGAGTCCAAAGCTCAAGGAATTGATTAGCATTTCTATAAACTTTATTCATACCAATTTTGAACGCGATATCTCTCTCGGGGACATTGCTAAGTTCGTCTTCCTCAGTCCCAGCTACTTTACAAGGGCATTTAAGGAAGAGACCGGGATGAGCCCGATTAGCTATCTGCTTAAGGTGCGTATAGAAAGAGCTAAGGAATTGCTGGAAGACACCGGCCTGAAAATCAGTGATATTGCACTTAATGTCGGCTTTTCAAATCAGCAGCGATTCAATGAAATGTTTAAGAAGTATACAAAACATACTCCTCTCCAGTACAGAAAGATGCATCTGTAGTCACACATATATGCTAAACTGTCATAGAATTATGTAAAATAAGGCTAAAAAACATGAAAAATAATTGTTACATAACAGTAAGGAACAGGAAGAATCCTATTATCTTGGGTAGTATAATTAAATAGTAGGGAGTTTTTAGAGTATAGTGATTTGTAAATTTCTATAAAAATTCCTATGTCGTGCTTTGAAAACGGATTTTCTTGGAAGTGGAGGGATTCATCATTATGAATAATAACAAGAACAATAATGTGGAAAATAGCAATAAAAAAGGAGCAATGACAATGACTCAGAAGATCCTGGCGGCGCACGCAGGATTGGATAGAGTGGAAGCGGGCCAGTTGATCAAAGCCCGTCTGGATATGGTTCTTGGGAACGACATTACGACTCCCGTGGCTGTGAAGGAATTCCGTAAAATAGGTATAGATCATGTTTTTGATAAAATGAAGATTGCTATCGTACCTGATCATTTTACGCCAAACAAAGATATTAAATCGGCAGAGCAGGTTAAATATATCAGGGAATTTGCCAAAGAGATGGGAATTGTCAACTTCTTTGAAGTCGGGCAGATGGGCGTTGAGCATGCGCTGCTTCCTGAAAAGGGTCTGGTAGTACCGGGTGATGTAGTCATCGGGGCTGATTCGCATACATGTACCTACGGAGCTCTTGGTGCATTTTCCACCGGGGTCGGGAGTACCGACATGGCAGCAGGGATGGCTACCGGTGAAGCGTGGTTCAAGGTGCCGGAGGCAATAAGGTTCAAGCTGGAGGGAAAGCCCGGCAAGTGGGTCAGCGGCAAGGATGTCATATTGCATATTATTGGCATGATAGGGGTTGACGGGGCACTCTACAAATCGATGGAGTTTACCGGAGACGGTCTGAGCAGTTTATCAATGGACGACAGATTTTCGATGGCGAACATGGCCATCGAGGCAGGTGCAAAAAACGGTATTTTTGCAGTGGATGAAAAGACACTGGCATATGCCGCTGAACATTCAACCAAGCCATATAAGATATATACCGCAGATGAAGATGCGGTGTACAGTGAAGAATATACAATTGAACTTGGTGAAATTAAGCCGACTGTGGCATTTCCGCCATTACCGGATCGTGCCCGGACCATCGACAAGGTTGGTGAAATAAAGATCGACCAGGTAGTCATAGGTTCCTGCACCAATGGAAGGATCGAGGACATGAGGATGGCCGCGGAAATACTTAAGGGACGAAAGGTACATCCGGATGTGAGGTGCATAATTATCCCTGCTACCCAGAAGATTTGGAAGCAGTCTATGAATGAAGGCCTCTTTGACATATTCATTGATGCCGGTGCTGCAGTCAGTACACCTACGTGCGGGCCTTGTTTGGGTGGGCATATGGGCATTCTGGCAAAGGGTGAGAGAGCAGTGTCAACTACGAACAGGAATTTTGTCGGAAGGATGGGTCACCCTGAAAGTGAAGTTTATCTGGCCAGTCCGGCTATTGCTGCAGCGACGGCCGTTGCCGGCAGGATCGTATCGCCGGATGAACTGTAGGCAACATCCGTAAAGCATCAAGTGAGCTTTGGTTAAGGCAAGAAATGGAGGATTAATATGAAGGTTCAGGGTAAAGTTATTAAATATGGAAACAATGTGGATACAGATGTGATCATACCGGCAAGGTATCTGAATACATCAGATCCGTCTGAGCTGGCATCCCACTGCATGGAGGATCTGGATTCAACTTTTGTTGGCAGGGTGCAAAAGGGCGATATCATGGTGGCCGGCAGTAATTTTGGGTGCGGATCGTCAAGGGAGCACGCACCAATAGCGATCAAGGCTTCCGGCATTTCCTGTGTCATTGCAGAGACCTTTGCCAGGATATTTTACCGCAATGCTATCAACATCGGCCTGCCAATTATTGAAAGCCCGGAGGCTGCTGCTGATATATCGGAGGGAGATAAGCTTGAAATCGATTTTGATACCGGAGTAATCTACAATATAACAAAAAACATTTCATACAAGGGAGTACCATTCCCTGAATTTATGCAGAAGATTATAGCGGCTGATGGACTCATCGCCTATATTAAGCAGTAGCCTATAGAGGGAAATCCAGAAAAAAATTCGGAGGGAAATAGCTTGGAGAATAATGCGAAATATAACATAGCTGTATTAAAAGGCGATGGAATCGGGCCTGAGGTAATCGATCAGAGCATCGCCGTTCTCAATGCCGTGGCAGAGAAGAAGGGGATTACCTTTTATTTTCATGAAGAACTCATGGGTGGGTGTGCCATAGATGATTGCGGAGAGCCTTTACCGCAGGCAACATTAAATACCTGCAGAGAAAGTGATGCAGTTCTATTGGGAGCTGTCGGCGGGCCAAAGTGGGAAGGTCTGCCGAGCGGCAAAACACCGGAAGCCGGACTACTCGGTATCAGGGCGGGACTGGGACTTTTTGCAAACCTGAGACCGGCTGTCATTTATGAGGCACTAAAAGATGCGTCACCGTTAAAGGCTGAGATTATTGGGGATCATATTGACATTCTTGTGGTCAGGGAGCTGACGGGCGGGATCTACTTCGGGGAGCGAGGCCGTACCAACAGGGGAACTGACAGTGAAGCGGCTTATGATACCGAAAAATATACTGTCGGAGAAATCGAGCGCATTGCTAGATTGGCATTTGAGGCAGCGGGCAAACGCAGTGGAATCGTTACATCCGTTGATAAAGCCAATGTGCTGGAAAGCTCAAAGCTTTGGAGAGAAGTGTTAATTAGAGTGTCCAGGGAATACCCGAAGGTTACTCTGAGACACCTTTATGTTGATAATGCTGCTATGCAGCTGATCCGGGATCCTAATCAATTTGACGTTATTGTCACATCAAACTTGTTTGGGGATATATTGTCCGATGAAGCATCCATGATCACCGGATCCATTGGAATGCTTCCCTCGGCAAGCCTTGGCAGTGGTTCACTGGGCCTTTTTGAACCCATCCATGGCTCCGCTCCGGATATCGCAGGGCAGGACAAGGCAAATCCGATCGCAACGATCCTGTCAGCGGCTATGATGCTTCGCTATTCGCTTGGCCAAGATGACGCTGCGGAGCTTATTGAAAATGCGGTGAAGAATGTATTGGGAAAAGGGTATCGTACAGTGGACATTGCATCGCAGGGGTATGTGATTGTGGGAACTGTGGAAATGGGCAGACTGATTACCAATGAAATCAGGAACGGATAATATACGGAGGATTACCGTTAGTTAATTGATAATTTACTGATGACCTGTCGACTAATTTATAAAAGTCTAATTTTATATGTCGGCAGGTTTTTTCTTTGTATTTAGAAGATGCCACCTCTACAGGTCTGCGATGAATGAAGATAGATCACTTAGAATATGAATATTATGTAAAGCATTGAAAATATAAAGATTTGATGATAAACTATTAACGATATACCGACGTAAATGTTTAAAACAAAGGGGTAGGGCGATATTTGCTCTCTGATGTACACGAACGGCATATACACATATAAGGGGAATTGTGTTAATTATTTACATCACTTGAAAAATATTTTGATCTGCATAATTACTTTTACCTTTAATTTAGGTTTTATCCAGAAGGGGTGTCTTGATGGGGATATATGTAATAAAGAGAGTTTTTCTTGCTCTTGTGACATTATTACTGGTAGCAACTATAACATTTGCACTGATGAACCTTGTGCCAGGCGGTCCGTTTCTCTCGGAGAAAACTCCGTCTGAGGCGACATTAAAAGCTTTGAATGAAAAGTATGGTCTGGACAAGCCCGTAATAGTCCAGTTTAAAAACTATATGGAGAAGGCATTTCGTGGTGATTTCGGACCTTCTCTCAAACAGAGAGGCCGGACAGTAGTTCAGATCATAAGAAATGGCTTTAAGGTATCCGCACGGCTAGGCGGGCTGGCTATTCTCCTTGCTGTTCTGATGGGTGTTCCTTTAGGGAGTGTAGCGGCACTAAACAGAGGAAAGTGGATAGACAATGTCATTATTGTCATTTCAACCTTAGGCATTGCGATACCAAGCTTCGTTGTATCAACTGTATTAATGATGATATTCAGCGTGAAACTCGGATTACTTCCGACCTACGGGCTGACCTCTCCGCTGCACTATATCATGCCTGTGGCGGCGCTGGCTTTTTATCCGTCAGCATACATTACAAGACTGATGCGCTCAAGCATGTTGGAAGTTCTGGGACAGGACTATATGCGCACTGCAAAAGCGAAGGGATTATCGCAGTTTGTGAGCTTGTTCAAACATGCCTTGCGTAACGCGATCCTGCCGGTAGTCACCTACCTTGGGCCTTTGCTTGCGTATACACTGACAGGTAGCTTTGTTGTTGAAAAAATATTTACCATACCGGGTCTTGGCAATGACTTTATCAGTTCGATTATCAACAGGGATTACACACTGATCATGGGAACGACTATATTCCTTGCAATGCTGATCATTTCCATGAATCTGCTGGTCGACATTGCATATAAGGTTATAGACCCGCGTATTAGACTGAAATAGGTAGGAGGAGCGTTGACGATATATGATGGACATGAAAAAACCGCTTAGTTTACAGCTGAATGTTTCTGATTTTCTGCCTGCGAATCAAGATGAAAAGCAGAGCCTTGTAATAATGCGCAGTAGCGTCAGCTTCTGGAGAGATGGTTTACGCAGGTTCAGGAAGAATAAGATTGCTATGGTGAGTTTGATAGTCATTCTGTTTGTTATGGTATTTGCATTTATCATACCTTCTTTTTATCCATATAGCTATGAACAACAGATCAGGGGCAGCGAAGACCTGGGTTTGATGGAGTATTCCCGGGAGGAGCTGGCAATGAAATCCGCCGGCGAGAGTGTGTTTCCTCATATTCTTGGTACTGATTCGCTTGGACGCGATACAATGATCCGTCTGATGATGGGAAGCCGAATTTCACTTCTGGTAGGTATTGTGGCCAGTGTACTGGTATTGCTGATTGGTTCTGTATATGGTTCAGTAGCGGGCTATTTTGGCGGCAGGGTAGATATGATCATGATGAGGCTAGTAGATATTATTTACACAGTACCTGATATCCTGATTATCATTCTGCTCATGGTTACATTAAAATATCCTCTACAGAATCTGGCGAATTCATCGCCGGCATTTGATTGGATCAATACGATTGGCGTAGGCTTAATATGTATATTTATTGTTTTTGCATTGCTATATTGGGTCGGGATGGCCAGAATCGTCCGAAGTCAGATACTGACACTAAAAGAGCAGGAGTTTGTTACAGCAGCAAAGGCGCTTGGCGCCAGCCATGGAAGGATTATAAGGAAGCACCTGCTGACAAACTGCATGGGGACGCTGATTGTTACTGCAACACTACAAATTCCGTCCTCCATATTTACAGAAAGCTTCCTGAGCTTTATTGGAATTGGCGTTGCGGCGCCTATGCCGTCTCTCGGGTCAATGGCTGCCCAGGCGATAGGAGGGATCACCTCCTACCCGCACAGACTGCTGGCACCTGCTATTATGATCAGCTTGATCATTCTGTCGTTCAACTTGATAGGAGATGGACTACGGGATGCATTTGATCCAAAACTGAAGAACTGAGGTTAAATTTATGAGCAAAATTCTACTAGATATAAAAAATTTACGCCTCTCCTTCTTTACACCGGCAGGAGAGGTAAAAGCACTCAATGATGTCTCTATCAGCCTTGAAGAGGGAGATGTCCTTGGTATTGTCGGCGAAAGCGGCAGCGGAAAAAGTGTGACAGCATACTCAGTGATGGGGCTGACAGCACATCCCGGGAGGATCATCGATGGGACGATTGACTTCAACGGCCATCGGATCAATGATCTGTCAGAAGCCGATATGCAGAAAATACGAGGCAACGAGGTAAGTATTATATTCCAGGATCCTATGACAAGTCTTAACCCTGTTTATACCATTGGTAACCAGATTAGAGAGGTTATCACGCTGCATACGTCAAAGGACAGGAAACAGGCGCAGGAGAGGGCGATTGAGTTACTGACACTGGTTGGGATAAATGAGCCGGAGAAGCGTTTAGGTCAATACCCGCATGAGCTTTCAGGCGGTATGCGCCAGAGGGTTATGATAGCCATTGCACTTGCTTGTGAGCCAAAGCTTCTGATCGCCGATGAACCTACGACTGCATTGGATGTAACGATCCAGGCACAGATACTGGAACTGATGATTGAGTTAAAAAACAAAATAGGCATGTCTATAATCATGATTACTCATGATCTGGGCATTGTTGCTAACATGTGTAAAAAGATTGCTGTCATGTATGCGGGAAAAATCGTTGAATATGGTACAACAGATGAGATTTTTTACAATCCATCACATGAATATACAAAAGGGCTGCTGCGCAGTATTCCAAAACTGACGGACATGGAGCATAAGAAGCTTATTCCTATCGAGGGAACGCCGGTAGATATGCTCAATCCGCCCGATGGCTGCCCATTTGCTCCTCGATGTGACAGCTGCATGAAGATATGCCTGAGCAAGATGCCTGAGTATGCCCGCATTGACAATGATCATTACAGTGCATGCTGGCTTTTGCAAAAGGAAGCTTTTGAGCGGGGGAGGGATAAATCATGAGGAAGCTGCTGGAAGTAAAGAACTTAAAACAATATTTCCACGTAGGCGGAAATATTTTTAAGCCGTCATACGTGAAAGCGGTAGATGATGTAAGCTTTTATATAGATAAAGGTGAAACCTTAGGCCTTGTTGGAGAAAGCGGCTGCGGTAAGACGACCACAGGTCGTACAGTACTCAGGCTTTATGAGCCGACAGCCGGGCAGATTCTCTATGACGGTGTTGATATCTCAAAGGTGGACATGCTGCCGTACAGGCGAAGAATGCAGATAGTTTTTCAGGACCCCTATGCCAGCCTCGACCCGCGTATGACCGTTGGTGATATTGTTGGAGAAGCAATCGATATTCATAAGCTGGCTTCAAACAGAGAAGAGAGAAAAGAGAAAATATATAGCATGCTGCGTAAGGTTGGTCTGAACAGTGAGCACGCAAATCGTTACCCCCATGAGTTTTCTGGCGGACAGCGCCAACGTATCGGTATAGCCCGTGCATTGGCTGTGGATCCGGAATTTATCGTATGTGACGAACCAATTTCCGCATTGGATGTTTCAATACAGGCACAGGTAGTAAATATGTTCGAAGAGCTGCAACAGGAGCTCGGCTTGACTTATTTATTTATTGCCCACGATTTGAATGTCGTGAAGCACATAAGCAACCGAATCGGTGTTATGTATCTGGGCAAGCTGGTTGAATTGGCGGATAGCTATGAGCTGACGTTTCACAATCTACACCCGTATACTAAGTCACTGATTTCGGCAATTCCGATTCCGGACCCGAAGGCAAGCCGGGAGAAAAAACGTATTGTTTTGGAGGGAGATGTACCAAGCCCATTGAATCCACCCTCAGGCTGTCGCTTCCGCACGCGCTGCCGGTATGCGACCGAGCTCTGCGCACAGAAGGAGCCGGAGTTTAGAGAGGTTTCAGCAGGCCACTATGTAGCATGTCATCATATCGACAAAATTAATTAAAGGCTTTTGCGAAAATGCCCAATTGACATATACGATAGCATAAAACTGGATTTATTTAATTTGTATGAAATGCTGCCATTCAGGGAGAATATATGAAATGGGAAAACTGTTGCATATAAAATTGCAGAATGGCGGCATTTTAATAAATGCAGTACTACATATGTACTGACTATATTAAGGAGGATTTTTATGAAAAGAAAACTAGCACTCATTCTCTCATTACTCTTACTTATTAGCATGCTTTTTACTGCCTGTGGACAGGCTGATGTAACAGACATGCTGACGGTATGTGTTGGGCCAAATCCCGATACTATCGATCCGGCCTTGAACTCTGCTGTTGATGGCGCGACATTGATTATCCATGGTTTTGAAGGCCTAATGACGCTGGATAAAAACGGTGTTCCGATTCCAGGCCAGGCTAAGAGCTATGATGTTAGTGAGGATGGCAAGGTATATACATTTCACCTGCGTGATAACCTCAAATGGAGCGATGGAAAGGCATTAAAAGCAAGCGATTTTGTTTACTCATGGAATCGTGCAATTTCTCCCGATACAGCTGCCGATTATGAATACATGTATGATATAATTGACGGCTATGAGTCAGGAACTCTGAATGTCACTGCGCCCGATGATAAAACGCTTGTCGTCACGTTAGTGAGCCCAGTGCCATATTTTCTGGAAATCACTGCATTCCCGACCTTCTCCCCTGTTCGCCAGGATTTGATTGAGGCTAATGGTGATTCATGGGCAGTTGATCCTAAAACTTATATAGGCAATGGCCCGTATAAGATGACCGAGTGGGTTCCCGGATCACATATGATGTATGAAAGAAATAAAAATTACTGGGATTATAAAAATCTCGGGGCGAATAAACTCAAGTTCGTACTAATGGAAGATGATGTTGCGATCCTAAATGCATTCAAAAACGAAGAAATATTACTTGCAGATCAAATGCCTCAGGATGAGATCGACGCTTGGAGAGAGAAGCCGGAATTCAATCTGGCAGGCCAATTGGGAACATACTATATTTCCTTTAACGTACAGAAGGCTCCACTGGATAATCCGCTTGTCCGAAAAGCATTGACTCTTGCAATAGACCGTGATTTCATTGTGACAAACATAGGAAAGTCCGGACAGGAACCTGCAGGCGCATTTGTATCTACTGGTCTCACCGATTCTGATCCTACCAAGGAATTCCGCGAAGTCGGAGGAGACTATTTTGATCCGACGGCTGCTGCAAATGAAGCAAATCTGGCTGAAGCCAAGAAATTGCTTGCCGATGCTGGATTCCCGGATGGAAAAGGTATTCCTAATATTGAATACTTGTATAATGAAGGCACAGGACATCAGGCAATCGGTGAAGCATTGCAGGATATGTGGAAAAAGATTGGCGTAAATGTAACCCTGGTTTCACAAGAGTGGAATACATTCCTTAATACACGTAAGAACGGCGAATACTTCATCGCACGTAACGGCTGGCTCTGTGACTACAATGATCCAATATCCATGTTGGATATGTGGGTCACTGGCGGCGGCAACAATGATGCGCAATGGAGCAATGCCAAATATGATGAACTTATCACAAAGATTAAGACATCAACAGACCCGGTTGAGCGTTTCAAGATGATGCATGAAGCAGAAGATATCATTTTTGAGGAAAGCATGCTCAGCCCGATTTACTATTATGTTGATCTGTACCTGCTCAATAAGAAGGTCGAGGGGTTCTGGTCCTCACCGCTTGGCTACAAGTACTTTATGTACGCTAAAGTAGCGAAATAGGCTGCGCCGGGCAAATACAAGCAACAACTTAAGTAGAATCCATAACAAAAGAAAAGCCGGCCCAGGATGGCCGGCTTTCGATTTATTGTATGACGGGCATGCCTTCAATCTTAATATGTTGATAGCTTTGCAATTATTTTACCAATAATTTTCACTTCATCAGGTTCAAAACTGACCTTGTCGATAATACTGGAATCAGCCTTAAGGGTTATAGTTCCATCACTTTCAGGATAATAGTACCTTAATAGCGAACGGTTTTCAAAAAAGACCAATATAACGTCTCCACTCTCAAGTTCAGCATTCATTTTTACTAGGATTTGATCATTCTGCACAAAGCCGCTCTCCTCCAGACCATCGGTCGGACACTCAAACCAAAAGAGCTCTCCGCTATCTGAAATCAAATCTGGAGAGACTGGATGATACTTTACAATATTGTATATATTAAAAAGGTCATCCACGTTTCTCTTGCTTATCTTTCTGAGTTCAGGAACATATATTGGTTTTACATATAGCTGATCGTCTGAGGATATTAGCTGAATTGATCTGGCTGCACCCAGCTGCCTTTTAATAACACCTTTTTGTTCCAGCCTGTTTAAGATACCCTGAACAGCACCTGGAGTCTTTTCTCCGACCAACTCGCCAATCTCACGAACTGTTGGAGGAATTCCGTTTGTGTTGATGTAAGTTTCTATTACTGTGTACACTTTTTTCTGCTTAGCAGTTAAGCTGCTGTAATTTGTAATCATTCTACCACCCTTTGTATTTTTTGATCTACATAATACACAACATATTAGCAGAATTTCGTCTGATAATCAAATTAATATATTACATTGCTACCATAATAAAACATTATGATATTATAACGTATATACATAAAAAACACTAGAGTTTGCTATGTTTCAGATAAGAATACATCTTCATTTTAATTGAAAAATGAAAAAAATATATGTATATAAGAGTTGTTATTTACAAAAAATATGATAACTTATCAATTTGGGGGACGAATCAAAAGAAGTAAATGTTCAAATTATTGAAGAATGTTGAGTGCTATACTCCCGATTTTTTGGGGACACAGGATATTTTAATTGCTGTCAATAAGATCGCCATTATTTCACCGGATATTGCGTTGAATGTATTGCCCTGCGTACGGGTCTATGAATGTGCCGGAAAGATCGCATGTCCGGGATTATTGGACCAGCACCTGCACATTACCGGCGGAGGTGGAGAACAGGGACCGAAAAGCATAATTGAACCGATTAGCTGTGACAGAATCATAACAGCAGGTGTGACAACTGTTGTTGGAATACTTGGCGCGGATGCGGTGGGAAAAAGTATGCAAGGCCTGTTGATGAAAGCACGATCCCTGGAAACCGAAGGCATTACAACTTATATTTATTCGGGAAATTATGGCGTCCCACCTGTGACTATAACCGGCAGCATACTGACGGATATTACGCTAATTGACAAATCTATAGGTGCAGGTGAAATTGCCATATCAGACCATAGATCATCATATCCCAACAGACAGGAACTGATAAAATTGGCGCATGAGGCCATTACGGGTGGTATGCTCGGCAAAAAGGCTGGAATCGTCCATTTGCATGTTGGCAATGGTAAGGACGGACTGGCGCCTCTTCTGGATCTGCTAGAGAGCACAGACTTCCCATCTGATATGTTTGTCCCTACCCATTTGAACAGGAAACAGGCTCTTTTTGAACAGGCAATGCGGTTTCATGAAAATGGAGGAATTATTGATCTTACTGCAGGGGAAAATACAAAAACCGGCTGCGGTGTTCCGGATTGTTTGCAGAGGCTTCTGGAAAGCAGAGGTGGATTGGACAGGGTCACTGTATCATCGGATGGCAACGGAAGTGGTGCAGGAGAATCTGGTAATGATACCGCACTGGTAATGAGCCTCTTCAATGATATCAGGACATCAGTGATAGAATATGATCTGCCCATTGCACAAGTACTCAGAACAGTTACCGAGAACGTTGCACGGGTATTGAAGCTATATCCTTCAAAAGGGAAGCTGGCTGTTGGTAGTGATGCAGATATTCTTCTAATTGATAAGGCTGTGTTTATGCCGGATATGCTTTTTGCCGGGGGCAGACTGATGCTACAAGGTGGCAAGCCTGTTGCAGAGCAGAGTTTGAATGATTTAGGAAATTAGCACACATTGACATGCATATCCCTAGCGGGTGATATGAAGAATAATAATATATTTCAGTGAAGCACATTAGAAATTGGAGAATGAAATGAATAAGGGAAATTTGATTATTATAGGCGGTGCTGAAGATAAAACAGGGGATTGCGCTATTTTGAAATCATTTGTCAACCTTTCTCGTACGCTCGGAGGGAAAATTACCATCATCACCACAGCGGCTGAAGTGCCCGAAGAGGCAGGAAATCAGTATAAAACCCTGTTCATGAGTATTGGCATGCCGGAAACAGCTATCTTGGATATCAATACCAGGGATGATGCAGACCTGGACATGAATGCAAAACAGATTTCGGAATCCTCCGGCATATTTTTTACCGGAGGGGATCAGCTGCGGATCACAAGTATAATCGGGGGTACCAGGGTGTATACGGCATTGCACGCAGCCTATGGTGCAGGAGCAGTAATTGCCGGCACAAGTGCAGGTGCTTCTGCAATGAGCAGAACAATGATAGTGGATGGTAATAATAATGATGCGGCCAGGAAATGTACATTAAAGATGGCTCCGGGACTTGGGTTGCTGGAAAGAGCGCTGGTTGACCAGCACTTTCATCAAAGAGGGAGGATCGGAAGGCTTTTGTGTGGAGTCGCGGAGAATCCGTCAATCCTTGGTATAGGTATTGACGAGGACACAGCGGTAAGAGTATTTCCTGATGAGCATTTCGAAGTTATTGGAAGCAATTCCGTTACAGTAGTAGATGGATGGAGCATTAGAAACTCAAACGTATCTGAATCGAAGCCGGATGAAAACCTGGCAATTGATAATGTGGTCTTGCACGTTTTGCCATCCGGTTATGGCTTTAATATGATTACCAGAGAGGTTATCAGAATGCATTGATTTTCTTTCCGGTCATTGAAAAGAGTTGGAGGAGACTTCGTGGAACTTCTTGATATACAGCCTTTTAAAGGCAGGAACATTTACAGCCATAAACCTGTGATCAAGGCAGCTGTTGATCTGGGTGATATATATGACACACCAACCTGTAAAATTAATCAATTTAACGAAAGATTGCTGCAGCTGCTGCCCGGTCTTAAAAAGCATGTTTGCTCACTTGGCCATGAAGGCGGCTTCTCAGAAAGGCTCATTGAGGGAACCTATCCGGCTCATGTAACTGAGCATATAACAATAGAACTGCAAAACATGGCAGGTTGTGATGTGTGTTATGGAAAAACAAGAGGAACAGATAAAAAGTCTGTTTATACTCTGGTTTTTGAATACAAAAATGAAAAGCTTGCCATAGAGTGTCTTTTAACAGCTATTGACATTATGAATATGCTTATTGCAGGAACAATGCCGCAAATCGATGAGATAATGACCTCTTTGAAGAAGATGGCGGCGGAATCGGACCTGGGTATAAGTACTGGTGCTCTTTACGAGGAAGCCCGCAGAAGGAATATACCTGTGGTATGTCTTCCGCATTCGAGCATATTACAGATGGGCAACGGTAAGTACAAGCGCCTGCTGGAGGCATCATTAACAGACATGTCATCATGCATTGCGGTTGATAGGGCAGGAAACAAGCATCTCACAAAGCAGATATTACATGAAGCGGGTATTCCCGTCCCATATGGAGATATTGCTTATACAATCAAATCCGCTTCAGCAATAGCAGCGCGTATAGGTTATCCGGTTGTTCTCAAGCCCTTTGATGCAAATCAGGGAAAGGGAGTGTTTACGGATATAACCAACAGTACTGAGCTTGAAATTGCATATTCGACTGCGTCTAAATATAGTCATGCAGTTATTGTGGAGAAGTTTATTCCCGGAAATGACTACAGACTTCTTGTAGTGGACGGAAAAATGGTAGCAGCGGCGCAAAGAAAGCCGCCTTCCGTTACAGGAGATGGGATCCGGTCTATCAGGCAATTGATTGACATTGAAAACGAGAACCCGTTAAGAGGATCGGATCATGAAAAGCCACTCACATGGGTTAAACTTGATGACATGTCCAGACAGGTGCTTGCAAAGAATGGCTATGATGAAGACAGTATACTGGATCAGGGGAAAACGTTGTTGCTTCGAAATAATGGGAACCTGAGCACAGGTGGGACGGCTGCCGATTGTACTCAGGAGGTGCATCCTGAAAATGCCCGGTTAGCTGTTATGGCGGCGCAACTAATGGAACTGGATATAGCAGGGATTGATATTACCTGTGCCGACATCTCTAAGCCTCTGACATCCGAATATGGAGCACTGATCGAGGTAAATGCGGCACCCGGTTTGCGAATGCATCTGTTTCCTACTGAAGGACAGCCGAGAAATGTTGCCGGCGATATATTGAAGATGATTTATCCGGAAGGAAAGCCGTTCAGTATTCCAATTGTATCCGTCACCGGATCTAACGGAAAAACTACAGTAACAAGAATGATCGCATATACTTTAAGTCTGGATGGTACTATTGTTGGAATGACAACAACCAGTGGGATATATATTGGCGGTGAGTGTGTTCTCAAGGGCGATAACACCGGTGCTATAAGTGCTGAACGTGTATTGGGCGATACAAGTGTCGAGGCTGCAGTATTGGAAACGGCGAGGGGAGGTATAATCAAACGCGGTCTTGGATATGACCAGGCAGATGTAGGCGTGATCACCAATATCAGCGAGGATCATCTGGGTATGGATGGGGTTTGCACACTGGAGGAACTTACGAAAGTTAAGTCTCTTGTTGTAGAAGCGGTCAAACCGGATGGCTATGCAGTTCTTAATGCGGATGACAAAATGACTCCCTGGCTGTTGCAAAGAGTAAGCTGCAAGACAGTGCTCTTTTCAGTTGATAGTGATAATCAGCTGCTGCAGCAGAAGATCAGTGAAGGCAGTCGTGCTGTGTATGTACGGGACGGAGCCGTTTATGTATTAGATAAGACCAGCGGTAAAGGCAATATGAGCGGTAAAGGTGAAGTACTAATTGCCCGTATCGGGGAAATACCAATTACATTCAATGGTACGGCAGCCTGTAATATCGAAAATTCGCTTGCCGTTGTCGCCGCGTTGATAGCTCTTGATGTATCGATAATAACCATCAGAGCCGGACTCATGGGCTTCATGCCGGATATTTGTATGAACCCCGGCAGATTCAACATGTTTGATATGGGGAAATTCCTTGTCATGCTGGATTATGGTCATAATATTGCAGGATTCAGATGTGTAACTGACATGATCCGCCATATAGATTCAACCAGGTACACCGGGGTGATTGGCATGCCGGGCGACAGGATGGACGAAAGCATCAGCGAGGTAGGTGGGCTTTGCGGTCGCAGCTTCACGAAACTGATAATCAAGGAGGACAATGACCTGCGGGGCAGAAACGCCGGTGAGGTCGCGGATATTTTATATAGTGCTGCAGTAGAGGCGGGTATGCCTACTGATCATATCGGTGTTGTCTACTCTGAGACAAAAGCCCTTGAAACAGCTATTATGGAAGCAGTAGACGGAGAATTGGTTGTTATGTTTTATGAAGAGATGGAACCTGTACTGGAGGTTATCGAAAAATGCCGAATCATGCTCGGCTTGACAAGTCAGGAGGACAAGGACCGACAAAGCAGCGCCGTATAATAGAACAGCCAAATAAAACAAAAGCCAAACAAAGTAAAGCTAAACAAAAGCAGACAACTTAATCTGATGTCTGCTTTTGTTGGCTTATTTCTTTAAAATTTCACAATATATTATTTTTTACAGTCTCGTTCCGCAATTTGTGCAAAATGCTGATCCTGCTGGCAACTCTGCGCCACATGATGGACAGGCGGCGGTAGCGGGAACTTCTTGCGCAGCATTTGCAGGAGCCTCAGGTGCTACAGGAGCAGGCAATTCATTTTTTGCACCACATTTGGCACAGAACACCTGGTTTCTTTCCATTTCTGAGCCGCAATTGATACAGGACTTTATACCCTTTACTTCTGCGATTTTCTCTCTGAGAGCCTTTATATTCTCATTGTGTGTAACAATTTCCTGGCAGGCTTGCTGCGCGTAATCTTCAGCAGTGCCTGTTTGAGTGAATTTCTCATATACAGCTTTACCTAGCTGTACATATAGCTTCTGTATTTTATCTTCTTCTGAGTTGATATTGGAGTTGAGCTTTGTGGTCTCCACAATCTCATTTGACTTTTTTGCCGCGGCCTGGGCGGCTTCGCCGACTTTCTTACCCAGATTCTCCAAAAATGCCATTTCGAAATACCCCCGTTCCAAAATTTTTTTGCCAATTATTAACTGTATGTAAAATATGTTTATATAACTATTATAAGTAATATTGCCGGGATATTCAATAGATGATTTACGCGGACGAATGTATTATAATAGGAAAGGGGACACTCCTGTAAGGGACAATGTCAAGGAATGCTCTCTTATTATACTGAAGCGACTGAGAAAGGTGGATTGATGATGCAGTTTAAATTTCATATGCCAACAAAGGCTTATTTCGGAAAAGACTGTATTGTGCAGCACTGTGAAGAATTATCTGTATTAGGAAGCAAGGCGTATATTGTTACGGGAGGAAGGTCGGCGCAGGCTAGTGGGGCTCTTTCTGACATATGCGATGCTTTGGAACGTTTACATATTACGTATGAAGTATTTAACAAGGTGGAGAATAATCCGTCTACAGATACGGTGAAAGCCGGTGGCATTGCAGCGAAGCAGGCCGGTGCGGATTTTGTTATCGGTATAGGCGGAGGTTCTCCCCTGGATGCCGCCAAAGCCATCGCGGTACTTGCTGCAAATGATATGGAACCCGAGAGGCTCTTCACAAATGAATTTCCCAACAAACCACTGCCCATCATTGCTATTCCGACAACAGCAGGAACCGGCAGTGAGGTGACTCCATATTCTGTTCTCACAAGAAACAATCTGCAGACAAAGGGCAGCTTTGGTACGCAGGCTACATTTCCTGCAATTGCATTTCTAGATCCCCGTTACACAGAAAGCCAACCATTGAGTGTTACAGTCAATACGGCGATAGATGCGCTATCGCACAATGTGGAGGGTTACATTGGAAAGAGAAGTACGCCGGTCAGCGATTCATTGGCACAGGAAGGTATCCGACTGTTCGGGATGTGTATAGATTGCCTTAAAAGAGGCAGCTTCAGCTATGAGGATCGAGAAAACCTGCTATATATGTCCATGCTGGGCGGAATGGTCATCGCTCATACGGGGACTACCATAGTACATGGTATAGGCTACAATTACACATATTTCAAAGATATATCCCATGGCCAGGCCAATGGCTACCTAATGGCAGAGTTTCTGAGGTTCAACTACGAATACGCAAAGGATAAGATAGAAAACATCCTGCGGCTGATGGGACTGGAAAGCATAGATGCGTTTGATACAGTGATCACTTCTCTGATCGGTAAGACGCCGAAGCTGGAGGAGGACGAAATAACAAAGTATGCCACTATAACTATGAAACAGCGTTCGACCTCTGCCAATATCAGACCGGTCCAGAGCGCAGATATAGAAGAATTTCTTAGAAAGATTTGATGAGTATTATATAAAGGTAAGTTTCAGTACGGAGGTGAAATAAGTGGCAGAGGTCTATTTCTATATGCATACTGATAAGTTGGCAGATTCGGTCGAATGCGGGATCAAGCTTTCCGAATGGTACAGCCGGGAAGTAAGGATTGACGGGGAGATCAAAAGGTGTATCAGTGCTTTGCTGAACCCAAGGGATGACATTGAAAAGGTTGCCCAGGCCGACTATAAGTGCCTTAAGCTGGAGGTGCATCCGAAATACTGCCATGTGGCCGAAAGCCTCCTTTATAGGGTGGGATCGGCCTATCCTGAGGTGATGGAGCTATATGAGCGATCAATAGTTCCAATGAAAGAATATACCTATGGAAGCTACAGGCTCCCGGAGATTCTGATAACAAGTACAATTCTCGGAGATCAAATCAGCCTCCCGGGCAGGTGGCTAGACACACCGGTGCTTTACAGCAATTCACAGGATCTCTATCTAAACAGTCTGCTTGAAGGAATGAGAGAGGAATATGAGTACATTGACGATACTATGCTTTACCTCCTTCTAAGACGCCTGTGTGAAGAAGAGAAGGCAACCGTGATCGAAGATGCAGAAAGTGGACTTGCGGTATTTACCCGGCGAAAGGATGGAAAAGTGTTTACATTGAAGATTCCAGATTTTGGGAGGTATTAGGTGAAGTATGAAATTGTGCAACTGCTTAAAGAGGCTGCTCCCGGATATGTATCGGGAGGAGAACTTGGCAGGAGGTTCTGTATATCAAGAACCGCAATATGGAAGCACATAGAGGAATTAAGGCAGGAAGGCTATTCTATTGAAGCATCATCTCGCAAGGGATACAGACTGATACCCACCGATGATAAACTTAATTCATATGAGATAGCCCGGGATCTGGGTACAAAGATAGTGGGTCAGGAAGTTCAGTTTTTTGACACAATAGACTCTACTAACAATTATGCGAAAAAGCTGGCTGCCGGCGACTGTGTTGACGGTATGTCAGTTGTTGCCGGGCAGCAGATATCAGGCAGGGGAAGATTGGGGAGGGAATGGGCATCGCCGTCTGATAAGGGCATTTATATCACCATAGTACTCAGACCTGATATTGCTCCTGCACAAACGCAGACTCTTACACTTGTGACAGCTGTTGCAACAGTAAAAGCCATATCGAAGGTGACGGGCATTCAGCTTGGAATCAAATGGCCAAATGATCTTGTGATTGATGGAAAGAAAGTCTGCGGTATTCTGCTGGAAATGAGTTCCGAAGCGGATAGGGTGAATTATATTGTTATCGGTATCGGGATAAATTATTCTCAGAATGTGGAAGATTTCCCGCTAGAGCTTAGGAACAGAGCTATTTCGCTCAAAATGGCCATTCGTGCTATGAATACGGCATCCAAAGCTAAGGAAGCCGATGAAACATTGAAAACCTATGAGTACAGAACAAACGATACCGGGATTGATCCCTCCGGGACTATAAGCAGGCTTTCTGTGATCCGATCTTTACTGCGGGAGATGGATGAAGCTTATCGGCTTGTTTTAGATGGCCGGCAGGATGAAATACTGGATTTGTGGCGGGAATACTCTGTCACAATTGGCAAAGAGGTGCGATTTGTACTGAGGGATATTGAATATACAGGCATTGCTGTGGATATTACTCCGGACGGCAGGCTGGCAGTTGACTGCAGTGACGGGATAAGGCGTGAATTATATTCCGGCGAGGTATCTGTCAGAGGCATATATGGTTATATATAAATTATATGTTAGTTTGGACATAAATGATTTTCAGAAGTATGTTAAATGCTATAAAGGGAGTCGTTGTTAAATGATTGTAGATTTTCACACTCACTGTTTTGCGGAAACGTTGGCCGAAAGGGCGGTTGCGTCTATTGCGCTGGCTGCCGATATAAAGGCAAATTCTGATGGAACGGTAGCCGGCATCAGGGCTTCCATGAAAAAAGCCGGAATCGACAAATCCGTATTGCTCAATATTGCAACCAAGCCGCAGCAGACATCCAGGATCAATCAGTGGGCGATTTCCATTCAGGCTGATGATTTGATTCCGTTTGGTACGATCCATCCGGATTTTGGCGATTGGGAAAATGAACTGGTCAGATTGCAGCAGGCAGGTATCAAGGGGATCAAGTTTCATCCGGATTACCAGTTGTTTTATGTGGATGATCCCAAAATGTTTCCCATTTATGAAAAGGCAGCCCAGTTAGGCCTTATCATCATCTTCCATGCGGGTGTAGACCTTGGTCTGCCGGCGCCTTATCATTGTCCTCCGCAAAGGATGCGGCAGGTTGTGCGGGCATTCCCTGGCGCGAAGCTCGTAGCGGCGCACATGGGAGGATATCAATACTGGGATGAAGTAGAACACTTTCTGGTAGGTGAAGAACTGTATCTTGATACATCATTTAGCCTGCGCGAGATGAGCGCTGAGCAGTTTTCCCGAATTCTTTCGGGACATGGTGCGGACAGGCTACTGTTTGCGTCGGATTCTCCCTGGGGAAGCCAGAGTGAAGAGGTGGAGAGAATTCAGGCAATGGTGCTGCCCGATGATGTCAGACAGGCGATTCTGGGTGGTAATGCCGAAAAATTGTTGAGGCTGTAATGTTGTAAAGGTAATTCGTGCTTACGCACTCAACATACTGGCTGGTCGCATACTACGTATGACTGGTCGCAAACTATGTTTGCTGCTCGTCCATGCAGCCTGGCTGCTCGCCCATGCATCCGGGGATTGTATGTTGTAAAGGTAATTCGTGCTTACGCACTCAACCACGGTGAAATCATGAACCCATAAATTAACATAAGAGAAAATATGTAAACAACATAAAGTGACCTGAAACCATTGCAAAATATGCGTTTTGGGTCATTTTTTATTGCAATATGAAGGAAAATATTAT